>PNBE01000092.1:971-12695 GCA_003135895.1 Candidatus Dormiibacterota bacterium | reverse complement strand
CTGGCCAACATGAGCCACGAGCTGCGCACGCCGCTCAACGCGATCCTGGGATTCAGTGAAATCCTCAAGGACAACCTCGTGGACCTCACGCCGCAGCAGCGCCAGGAGTGCCTGCAGAACATTCACGCTTCGGGGAAGCACCTGCTCGAGCTCGTCAACGACGTGCTCGACCTGAGCAAGATCGAGGCCGGCCGCATGGAGCTCGCCTACGATCGCTTCGGCGTGCAGGATGCGATCAAAGAGGTCCACAACGTCATACGTTCGTTGAGCGAGCGCCGCGACATCGACCTGAGCATCGATGTCGTCCCGCCCAACCTCGAGATCCGCGCGGACAAGAGCAAGTTCAAGCAGGTCCTCTACAACCTGCTGAGCAACGCCATCAAGTTCACTCCGCAGGGCGGCAAGGTCTGGGTGTCGGCTCGGGCGGATACCGAGGACCTGATCGTCGACGTCGGCGACACCGGGGTCGGCATTCCCGCCGAACACCACAAGCGGATTTTCGACGAGTTCTACCAGCTCGACCATGCCACCACACGGCAGGTCGAGGGCACCGGGCTCGGACTCTCGCTCACCCGCCGGCTCGTCGAGCTGCACGGGGGGACCATCTCACTGGAGAGCGACCCGGGTCGCGGCTCCGTGTTCACGTTCCGGCTACCTCTGGCAGGAATTGAGGTCCTGAACGGGCACCGCCACAATCGCATCCTGCTCGTCGAGGACAACGCGAGCAACCGCGACCTGGCAAAGATGGTGCTCCTGGGCAGCGGGTTCGACGTCGACATCGCGGTCGACGGCGAGGAGGGCCTCCACAAAGTCCGGTCCAAGGTCTACGATCTCGTGCTCATGGACGTGGAGTTGCCTGGGATGGACGGGCTGACCCTCACCCGCATGCTCAAGGCGGANNCCGCCGAGCCGCGAGATCGTGCGCCTCGCGACCAGCGCGCAGAACCACACGCTCATCGAGGCGGCAACGGGCGTCGAGGGACTCAACCTCGCCCGCGAGCAGAACCCCGACCTGATCATCCTCGACGTCAACCTCCCCGGCATGAGCGGGCTCGACGTCTGCCGGCGCCTGCGCGCCGAGGGTGCACGTGTGCCGATCATCATGCTCACCGCCAAGAGCGACACCATCGATGTCGTCGTCGGTCTCGAGCTCGGTGCCGATGACTATGTGACCAAGCCCTTCGAAGTGCGCGAGCTGATGGCGCGCATCGGAGCGCACCTGCGCCGCAGCGAGATCTCCGCCCAGGAGCAGCCTCGCGACCGCTTCGAGTTTCCCGGACTCACCATCGACCTCGGACGCCGCCAGGTGTTCCGCGATGGTGAGGAGGTGATGCTCACGCTCACCGAGTTCAACCTCCTCGCGTTGCTCGCCTCACGCCCCGGTCAGGTCATGAGCCGCGGAGAGTTGCTCCGCCGCGTCTGGGGATACGAGGTCGAGATCGAGACCCGCACGGTCGACGCGCACGTCTACCGGCTGCGTCGCAAAATCGAGCCTGACGCGGAGAAGCCGACGTACATCCACTCTGTGCCGGGAATCGGGTACCGGTTCTCCGGGTAGGGCTCCGCATAGGCCCCACTCAGTGGTCTCGGACAGGGGGTCACCCGGGCCGCTGCTCAGCTTGTCCGCTCCCTCGTTCGCGCAAGCAGATTGTCGCGCTCTCTCGGTCGCTACCAAATTCGCTGCGGCCCGGGTGGCCCCCTGTCCGTAGGGTGCGTGGTGCCGTAGCTTCACGATTCCAAAAGCGGGGACCGGTGCGCACATTGGCCCACGTATCCTTTTGCGGTGCGCAATATCGAGAGCAAGTTTCGTTGCAGCGAGCATGATGCTGTCGCGGCTCGTGCGATTGCCGCGGGTGCACAGGACGTAGGTCTTCTCAGGCAGCGGGATCAGTTTTACGGCGTATCGCATGGGCGGCTGAAGCTGCGAACCATCAATGACGGGCGCAGCGAGTTGATTGCCTACGACCGCGAGGACAATCCCGGTGCGCGGGTCTCTGACTATGCGTTGTATCCGACCAGCGATGCGAGCGCTCTTGATGACGTTCTCGGGCGCGCGCTGGAGCGAACCGGCCGGCTTGACAAGACGCGCCGTCTGCTCATCCACGGCAACACGCGCATCCACCTTGACGACGTCGCCGGCCTCGGCTGTTTCGTTGAGCTCGAAACCGTGGTCGACAAGCAGTCAGAGGCCGACGCAGAAGCTGAACATCACGACGTCGTCGTTCTCCTCGGTCTCGCCGACGCCGAGCGAGTCGCGGTCGCATACATCGACCTCATTGGGCGAAACGACACAACCTGAACCGCGCAGTCCGAGGAGCGCTTGTTGAGCGAGCGCGCCGCGAAGGCCTAGTAGATGAACCCCACAATCGACTGGTCCGACGCGGTGATGGTGCGGTAGTCGACGCGTCCCCAGCCGCCGCCATCGGCGCGGTAATTCATCTCCGAGATGGTGAAGGTGCCATCGAGGTTCACGTGCTCCACGTAGGCGACATGGCCGACCCATCCGATGTTGAAGACCACGATCGCGCCCTGCACGGGAACCTTTCCCTCGGGGCGCTTGCCGCGGGCGGCGCGCCACCAGTTGATGGCATTCCCGCTCCAGTTGACCGCACGCTGGGTTGCCACGTAGTACGTGCACTGACCGTAGGGGAAGCCATCGTGGAGGGGCTCCTGTGGAGGAACCGACGGAACGCTGTTCTGTGCGTCCACGAAGTACGCGGCGATCAGCGCGCCTGCCGGCGCCCGGGAGAGCGGAACCTGGAGGTACGAGCCGCCAAGCATCGGTGAGTTGCTGGTCAGCGCGTTGTAGTCGAGGATCACCGCGGGGTCGAGGTGGACACGGGCGGCGAAGCCGGTCGGAGTCTCACCCGCCTCCACCTCGACCAGCGCGCCCGGTCCCGGGGGAATCAGCAGCGTCGAGCCCGCTTTGGGGACGACGTACGGAGTGAGCTGATTGCCCCACTGGATCGTCGACGGGGGCACGTGATACACGGCTGAGAGCGTGGCCAGGGTCTGGCCATGCTGCACCACGACCGTCTTGACCGGCTGCACGGCGAGCGCGGTCACCGCGGACGAGTTCTCCACAACCGCGTTGATCTGAATGGCGGCCAGGTTGCGGAGCATGAGCGCCCCAGGGACCTGGGCCGGGCGGGCGACGAGCACGACGAGCACCGCCGCCGTGGCGATTACCCAGAGGTGCCGTACAAACCGGTGAAGGTGGCTCGCGATCGCTGCTCCCCAAAGTGTGCAGTGATACGGACGTTGCCCGGGGGCGATGTGCCCTCTCCCCCGGTGATCGCGGGCGACCGTACCAAAACCGGCTCGTCGCAGTCAAAGTGAGCGCGTGAACGCCCCTGCCCCTCCGGTGCTCGCGACGGTCTGGCGAGGGACTGTCGTCGAGGCTCGGATTCGAGGCCACGTCGCGGTGGTGGACGCCTCCGGCCACGTGCTCAGCTCGGCCGGGTCTCCCCAAGCCGAGACGACGTTGCGCAGCTGCGTCAAGCCCCTCCAGGCGCTCCCGTTCCTTCGCCTGGCCGCCGACCGGCTCGGCGTGGACGGCGCCGAGATCGCCGTCGCCTGCGCCTCGCACCAGGGCGAGGACGAGCACATTGCGACCGTCCGAGGTCTCCTGGCCAGAGCGAAGGTGGCGGAGGACGCGCTCAGATGCGGCCCGCAACTCCCTTCGGACGACGCAACCGCGCGCCGCCTGCTCGCGTCGGGTGGGGAGCCGCGACCCATCCACAACAACTGCTCCGGGAAGCACGCCGCCATGCTGGCGACCTGCGCGGTCATGGGATGGCCGCTGGTCGGCTACATGAATCCGGCGCACCCCTGTCAGCAGGCGGTGACCGGGGCCATGCAGGAGATGCTCGGTATCGACCTGGGCACGGCCCCGCGCGGCATCGACGGGTGCGGCCTCACCACCTACGGCATCCCGCTGGCCGCGATCGCCCGCGGTTTTGCCGCGGCCAGCTCGGACTCCGCATTCGGGCGCGCCCAGGACGCGATGGCGGCGCATCCGTTTCTCGTTGCCGGGACCGGACGATTCGACACGGCCCTGCTCGAGGTTGCCGGCGCCGGGGTGACGGCCAAGATCGGCGGCGCTGCTGTGTGGGCGGCCGTGGTGCGCCCAGACGGTCCGGGTGTCGCGATCAAACTCGAGGCGGGCGCAGGTGAAGCGATTCCCGTGGTCGCCCTGGCAGTCCTGCAGCACCTCGATGTCCTCGCAGCCGAGCTTCCTGAGCGTCTCCTTCCCTTTGCGCGATTGACCCTCCGGAACTGGGCGGGGCGCGACGTGGGGGAGGTCAGAGCCGAAGGGATCGACTTGTCGACGACGTCGCAGGCGCCCACCCCGGCCGCGTTTTGACGGTGCACCGGCACGGGTGTATCGTTCGATTCAGGAATAGTTGATACGGATGTCAATTTCTGGATTGCCCGGTGCGGGTGGGGCATTGCCTCGCCGAGGAGAGTTGGGATCGGTGCCTGATCGAAGCCACATCGGCCGGCGCTACTCGGCGCCCGGTCAGCGCATTGCGCCCGACTCCGCCGGAGCGATGGCTCGAGCGATCGCCGGCGCGGACGAGGTTCGAGAAGCCGGCGCTGTGCCTCCGACCTACGCGGCCGTGTACTGCCTCGGGCCGACGCTGGCGCAGCTCTTCAGCGATCCGGAGGTGGGCATCGACCTTGCCGGCCTGATCCATGGCGAGCAGTCCTTCGAATGGCCCACGCCTGTGCATCCCGGCGACGTGATCGACGCAACCGCGGAGATCACCAGCATCGATACCAAGCGGGGGATGACCTTCGTGCGGCTCGCCATGGAAGCCACCCGCCCCGCGGATCAGGCGGTCGTCTGCCGCGCGACCTCCCTCATGATCGTCCGGGCACTCGCATGACCGTGCCGGCCGCATCTGGGGTGGCGATCGGCGACAGCGTGACGCCCTTCTCCCGGACGGTGACACAGGAGCAGATCGGCGCCTACGCAGACGCGTCCGGTGACCACAATCCGATCCATCTCGACCCGGAGTTCGCCCGGTCGGTGGGTCTGCCCGGAACCATCGCCCACGGCCTGCTCGAGATGGGCATCCTCGCCGACGCGATCGCGGCCTGGGCGGGCGGCAACGCCAACCTTCTCAGCCTCTCCTGCCGGTTCAGCAAGCCGTTGCTTCCGGGCGACACGATCATCTGCACCGGAACCGTCGTCAGCGTCGACGATGCGGGAGTCGCCACCCTCGAGGTGGGTGCGTCCTCGGATCGCGGCGACCGGGTTTTGACCAACGGCCGGGCAACCGTCCGGCTCTCACGCTAAGGGACCATCACCATGGGAATCGACTTCTCGCTCACCCGCGAACAGGAGGAGATCCGCGGGCTTGCCCACGAGTTCGCCGAGAAGGAGATGCGCCCGGTCGCGGAGCGCTACGACGAGAACGAGGAGACCCCGTGGGACGTGATGCGCAAGGCGCACGCCCTCGGCCTCGACGCGACCGCCAGCTTTCCAGAGCAGTACGGCGGCGGCGGCATCGACCTGGTCACCAACCTCATCAGAGAGGAAGAGCTCTCCTGGGGCGACGCCGGGATCGCCGTGTCGATCGGGGCCAGCGGGCTCGCCGGCACCGCGATCATCGCGATGGGAACCGAGGAGCAGAAGCAGAAATACATCGGCATGCTCACCGCGCCGGACCTGAAGATCGGGGCCATGGGCCTGACCGAGCCCAACAGCGGCTCCGACTCGCTCGCGCTCGAGACCACGGCAACCAAGGTCGACGGTGGCTACGTGCTCAACGGCACCAAGCAGTTCTGCACCAACGGTGGCATCGCGGACGTCCAGGTGGCATTCGCCACCACCGATAAATCGCTCGGACCCGCCGGCGTGGCCGGTTTCGTCATCGAGAAAGGCACACCCGGCATGCGCCAGGGCCGCAAGGAACGCAAGCTCGGTGTGCGTGCCTCGCACACCGCCCAGGTCATCTTCGAGGACTGTTTCATCCCCGACGACCAGCGGCTCGGCTACAACAAGAGTGGCGAGGAGACCGGCCCGGGACGCGTCGGGGCGATGATCATGCTCGAGGTGACGCGGCCTATGGTCGCGGCCGGAGCGCTCGGCATCGCGCGAGCCGCGTTCGAGTTCGCCCGCGACTACTCATTGCAACGCGTGGCATTCGGCAAGCCGATCGCCAAGCACGAGGCCATCGCGTTCAAGCTCGCCGACATGGCCACCGAGATCGATGCCGCGCGGCTGCTCACGTGGCGCGCCGGGTGGATGGCGATGAATGGCGTCCCGCTGTCCCGCGGTGAGGGCTCGATGGCCAAGCTGTTTGCCGGCGACATGGCGATGCGCGTCACCGTCGACGCGGTACAGATTCTCGGCGGGTACGGATACATCAAGGACTACCCGGTCGAGCGATTCATGCGCGACGCGAAGATCTACCAGATCTGGGAGGGTACTGCCGAGATCCAGCGCCTGGTCATCAGTCGCTACGTGCTCGGGGAGCGCACCGCCACAGCTGCCCGTCCGCAGGTGGTCCCGGACACAGCATCGGAGCCCGTCGCAGCCGCAAGCTAACGCCTCGGAGCGAGCGCTAAGCTCTTCGATCGCCGGATCACCAGCCTTTCGAGGAGCGTTGCATGTTCGATCTGACCGGGAAGGTCGCCGTCGTCACCGGGGGATCGCGCGGTCTCGGGAGGGCGGACTGTCTTGCGCTCGCCCGCGCCGGCGCTGACGTCGTCGTCACCGACATTCTCATCGAGTCGGACCCGGCGCTCGAGCAGACCGCGGAGGATGCGCACTCGGCACTGGCGCAGCTGTTCACCTCGCAGCACGTCGTCTATGCCGAGAAGACCAGCGACGAGATCCGCCAGATGGGTCGGCGTTCGGCGGCTATGAAGATGGACGTGACCAACCGCGAGCAGGTTCGCGAGGTGTTCGCCACCGTCAAGAAGGACTTCGGGTCGCTCGACATCCTGGTGAACAACGCGGGGACGCTCGATCACATCGCGCAGATCGAGCACCAGAACGATGAGCTGTGGGATCGCGACCTGCGCGTGAACCTCTCCGGTGCGTTCAACTGCACCAAAGCCGCATGGCCGTACATGCGCGAACGGGGGTGGGGCCGGGTCGTCTACATGGCATCGGTCGCGGGCACGCTCGGCGGATTCGGTCAGGCCTCATACGCGGCGACCAAAGCCGCCGTGATCGGGCTGGGCAAGTCCATGGCGCTCGAGGGCGCGCGCTTCGGCATCACCGCGAACATCATCGCGCCTGGCGTCATCGGCACCGAGGCGTGGAAGATGGGCGACGCGAAGATGAACGATCGAATGGTGCTCCGCACCGCGATGCGCAGCGCCGGCGAGCCCGAGGACATCGCCAACACCATCGTCTTCCTGACCTCCCCCGAGGCGCGCTACATCACCGGCCAGGTCATCACCGTCGCAGGAGGCATCGACCTCTTCGTCTACTGACCCGAGCGCCCCGAGCCTGACCCGTCAGCCGGTCGACATCGGCGTGACGTACTGGTCGCGCGAGGTCGGGCCGTATGTATGGCACGAGTACGACGCAGCGCGCACAGACGCGGAGTTGCGCGCTATCAAGTCCGCCGGCCATCGCAGCGTGCGCACGCATCTCCTCTGGGACGCATTCATGCCCACGCCGTCACGGGTCGAGCCCGCGCGTCAGCGCGACTTCGAACACTTTCTGAGCGTCGCGATGGAGTTGTCGTTGCAGGTGGTTCCGGTGCTCTTCGTGCAGACGCTGGGTGGGTGCGTGATGCTCCCCTCCTACGCGATCGACGTCGATGCGCGCCGTAGCGGTGTGCGCGCGGTCACCGACGCGGTGACCCAACCGGGCGGCCCACGCTACGTGTACACGGACCAGTTGATGCTCGAGTCATGCGTTCGCTGGATCGACGAGATGCTCGGCGCGTTCGCCGGGCATCCGGCGATTGCTATGTGGGACCTGGGACATGATCCCGCGGGTGGCGTGCGACCCCAGCGCATCGAGCACTTGCTCACCTGGGTTGCGCTGATCAGCGAGCGGATTCATGCACGCGAACAACGCTGCATGCTGACGCTGAGCGCGGACGACATCGTGACCGCACGCGCTGTGCGTCCAGCCGCAGTCGCCAGCATGGTGGATGCGCTGGGTCTCGACCTCAACGGCAGCGCGCTTGCAGTGGTGGGTGGCGAACTCGACCCTGCCGCGGCGACGTTCCTCGCGCAACTGTGCGAGTCACTCAGTGGCTCCGCGCCGCTGATCGCGCACCTGCGACCGAGTGCGCAAACGGACGCAACCATGGCGGATGATGCAGCAGCGGATCGCGACGCGCTCACGCGACGCTTCGTTGCGGGGGCCGTCGACGCCCTGGTTGATTGCGGGTGCGCGGGACTGATGGCCGCGATGTGGAGTGATCCCGGACCGCGCGCCGCCGAGGTGCCACCGTTTGACCGTGAGCACCACCTGCGCGCGGCGGGAATCGTGGATGCGTCGGGAGCAGAAACCGCGTTTGGCAGTGTCTGGCTCGAGGAGGCGCGTCACGAGCGCGAGCGCTCCGCTCCAAGCCCGTGGCCCGAACGCATCGACGTCGATGACTACTACGCGAATCTTCCCGAGAGCCTGCGTGAACTCCGCGCCGCCTGGGAACGCGGCTCAAGTGAATACCCTGCTATGCTGCGCTGAGCACCGGAACGGCGGGAAATCGTCATCCTTCGGTGCTTCCATCGCGGTCTTTTGCGGGTTCCCGTTGCTGACAGGGGACGCTCCCATAGTGGTCGTGAACGCGGTGGGCGTCCGTGTCGGCGAGAGTCCTGGAGGACATGCTGTGACCGCTGGAAGAATCAAGAAGATTATTCCCGACCGTGGATTTGGTTTCGTTCGCGCCGACGATGGCAACGAGGTGTTCTTTCATCGCACCGAGCTGACCACCGTTGACTTCGATGCCCTCCAGGAAGGCGAGCAGGTGACGTTCGACATCGTCGACTCGCCCAAGGGCCCGCGCGCGCGCAACCTGCAGAAGGTCTGATCCGGGCGGGCTAACCCCCGCTTCGTTCTCTCCTAGCTGTCGCTGCGCAACGAGCGCAGCCGGGCCACTGCTGCGTCCACGCGCTCTGCCTCGTGTCCGCGCAGGCGGATGACGAGCTCGCGCCGCTCCACGTGCGGATACGAACCGACTGTCACGTCGGGGAATTCCGCCTCGAGCACCAGCATGGGCTGCGACATCTCCGACTCCGGCACGGATCGGTAGTGCACTTCGCGCACGATGGGTGCCGTGCCGCCGGCGAAGTATCCCGGAATGAGTTCCTCCTCCACGATGGTGGTGAACTCGCGCGGGATGCCGGGCAGCACGAACAGCCAGCGGTCGTGACCAAGGTCGATTGCCAGTGGGGGCGCCATGCCTCGCCGGTTGGCGAGCACCGTCGCACCCACGGGCACCATCGCGCAGCGACGGTTGGCCTCCGACACCTCTGGCTTGTCGATCCATCCGGCCGCGTGCATTCGTCGCGCCAGGGCCTCGATGCTCGCGTAGGCTATCGGGTTGAGCTCGAGCGGCCGGCCGAGCGCATCGGCCACAGCCTGGAAGGTGCGGTCGTCCGGAGTAGGACCGATCCCGCCGCACACGGCGATCCGTGTGATGTCCGGGTCGTCGATCGCGCGCCGGATTGCCGCGACGATTGCCGCAGGCTGGTCGGGGACCACCTCGATGTGGGCGACCGGGCGGCCCGCGGCAAACGCGTGCTGCGCCAGGAAGCTCGAGTTGGTGTCCTGCGTGTGCCCGCTGAGGATCTCATCGCCGACCGTCACGATGGCGGTCAGGCCGGTGGCATTCGGCACCGGTTCAGCATAGGCGTTGCTGTGTGGGATGACCGGCCGGGTACAATGCGGCGGCCCCGGGGTGGCGCGGGCCAGAGCCGCCCGGGCACTCACTCACTTTCCCAGGAGATCTGAGCGCATGCCGACCCTCGACCGGGCCATCCTGCTGCCCATCGGCGCAGCCGGGGTTCTGGCGCTCCTCTTCGCCATATATCTGATCTTCTGGGTACTCCGGCAGCCCGAGGGCAACGACCGGATGAAGGAGATCGCCAAGGCGATCCAGGAAGGTGCTCAGGCATACCTCAATCGCCAGTACACGATCATCGCCGGGATCGGGGCGGTCATCTTCCTGTTCCTCACATTCACGCTGGGGTGGAAGACCGGTGTCCTGTTCCTGATCGGCGCGGTCCTGAGCGGCGCGGCCGGGTACGTCGGGATGAACATCTCGGTGCGCTCCAACCTGCGGACGGCCGAGGCAGCACGGGGTGGCGTCAACCCCGCGCTCCAGCTCGCCTTCAGGGGAGGAGCGGTCACAGGATTCTTCGTCGTCGGGTTCGGATTGATCGGAGTAGCCCTCGCCTACGGGCTCTTTCAGGACTTCAACGCACTCGTCGGATTCGCGTTCGGGGCTTCACTCATCTCAGTCTTCGCCCGACTCGGCGGTGGCATCTACACCAAGGCGGCGGACGTGGGCGCGGACCTCGTCGGCAAGCTCGAGGCCGGGATCCCGGAGGATGACCCGCGCAACCCGGCGGTCATCGCGGACAACGTGGGTGACAACGTCGGCGACTGCGCCGGTATGGCGGCGGACCTCTTCGAGACATACGCGGTCACGGCGGTCGCCACCATGCTCCTCGGCAGTCTTCTCTACAAGGTCGGCGGCAAGCCCGACCTGGTCTTTGTCTTCTACCCGCTGATGCTCGGCGCCGTGAGCATCGTTGCCTCGATCATCGGCACCTTCTTCGTACGCATGGGCCGCGGCACCTGGATCATGGGAGCGCTCTACAGAGGCCTGATCGTCTCGGCGGTGGTCGCTCTCGCCGGGTTCCTGTTGATCACCGTCCTGCTCAACAACGGCGGCTACCTGAGCCACTTCGACCACCCGGTGTTCAACCTCTTCTGGTGCGCGGTGATCGGCATCGTGATCACCGTGCTCATCGTCGCGGTCACCGAGTTCTTCACCGGCGCTCAGTTCTGGCCGGTTCGNNGTGCTGATCATCGCCGTCGGGATCCTGGCGTCAGCAGCGCTCGGTGGCCTGTACGGCGTCGGCATCGCCGCGACCGCGCTGCTGAGCATGACCGGGATCGTCGTCGCCATCGACTCGTATGGGCCGATCACGGACAACGCCGGCGGCATCGCCGAGATGGCCGACCTCCCCGAGAGCGTGCGCCAGGTCACCGATCCCCTCGACGCGGTCGGGAATACGACCAAGGCAGTCACCAAGGGATACGCGATCGGCTCCGCGGGGCTCGCGGCGCTGGTGCTCTTCGCCAGCTACACCGACATCCTCAACAGCACGCTGCACGGGGCCGGATTGGGGTCGATCACCTTCGACCTCACAACCCCTCCGGTGATCGCCGGGTTGCTGCTCGGCGGCATCATGCCGTTCCTCTTCGGATCGCTGGCAATGCTGGCGGTCGGACGCGCGGCGGGTGAGGTGGTCATCGAGGTACGACGCCAGTTCCGCGAGATCCCCGGGATCATGGAGGGCACCGCCAAGCCGGAGTACGGCAAAACCGTGGCGCTCGTGACCGCGGCCGCTCAGCGCGAGATGATCATCCCGGGCATCCTGCCCGTGATCGCACCGCTCGTGGTCGGCTTCGTGCTGGGCCCGCAGGCGCTCGGGGCAATGCTCCTCGGAACGATCGTGGTCGGGCTCTTCGTTGCCCTCCAGATGACCACCGGCGGCGGCGCGTGGGACAAC
>PNBE01000092.1:0-949 GCA_003135895.1 Candidatus Dormiibacterota bacterium | reverse complement strand
ACAAGGACACGGCGGGACCGGCGATCAACCCGATGATCAAGGTGATGAACATCATCGCGATCCTCGCCATCCCAACCATCGCACTGCATCACCTCTTCTACTAGTCCGAACCGCCCCGGCAACGCGGGGAACGCCGGATCGCCAAACGTCGGCATACTTTCCCCATGGCACAGACGGTTGCACCGGTCGGTGAGGCGGGCGAACATCGCCAGCCGCACGAACGGTCCCATCACCGCGACCTGCAGGGTGGCGCCGCACGCGCCGCGGTCTTCGGAATCAGTGACGGNNCTGCTCACCAACATCTCGCTCATCCTCGGCGTCGCCGGAGCGAACCCCGTTCCGTCCGTCGTCCTCCTCGCCGGGCTGGCGGGTCTGGTTGCCGGCGCGTTCTCGATGGCGGCGGGCGAGTACGTTTCCATGGCGGCGCAGTCGGAACTCCTGCAGCGCGAGCTGGAGATCGAGCGCCGCGAGCTGGAGCGCCACCCCGAGGACGAAACCCGTGAGCTTGCCGCCGTCTACCGGCTCCGCGGGGTCGAGGAGGCTGATGCGCGCCGCATCGCCGAGGCGATCATGCGCAACCCTGAGGTCGCCCTCGAAGTTCACGCTCGTGAAGAACTCGGCCTCCAGCCTGGCAAGACCGGCAACCCATGGCAGGCAGCCGGGTCGTCGTTCGTCATGTTCTCGTTCGGCGCGGTCATCCCGCTGTGCCCGTGGTTCTTCGCCAGCGGGGTACCCGCGGCCCTGGCGTCCATCGTCCTCGGCACCGTTTCGGTACTCGCAGTCGGCTGGACCGTCGCCATCTTCACCGGGCGGTCACGCGTGCGCTCCGCGCTCCGCCAGCTGGCCTTCGCCACTGTGGCTGCGGGCGTAGCATTCGGGGTCGGTCACCTGGTCGGCAACCTCGTGAACGTGAGAACGGGCTGATCCCATTCCTGTCGCGTCACAGGGG
>PNBE01000076.1 GCA_003135895.1 Candidatus Dormiibacterota bacterium | reverse complement strand
AGCAACGGGCCGATCGACGTTGTGGCCACCGTCGAACGCTTCGCCGCTGTCAGCGGAGCGTCAAGCGCCTACGTTGCCACCGTGCGACACGTCGACGCGACCCCGGGTGCAGTGCCGACATCGACCGGTCCCCTGGGCGACGCGGCGCATGCGACCAGCGTGGTGCGTACGACACTCGGCGCCCTGCAGGCTGTGGAGATCACGGTGGTCTGGCGCGTCCACAACCTCGTCAACATCATTGTCGTGCGCGGTCGGTACGGCGGGACACGACTCAACGACGCGCTGCTGCTCNNCCGCTCAGCTCTTGCGTGGTTCCCAGCGGAACCGAAACACCGAGATCAGCACAGCACCCACGCCCCACGCCGCCATGATCAGCAGGTCGGTGCCGTTGAAGCCGTTGGCAGATTGGTGCGCCGGGTCGAACGCGGTGAACATGGCGTTGATGAAATGGCGCACCGGGAACCATTCGGCGATCTGCGCGAGGATCGAGGTGGACGCGACCGGGAAGAACGTCCCGGAGATGAACACGATCGGCAGGAAGATGCCGTTGACGATTGCGGGCGCCGCCTCGGCGTTGGGGATCGCGATGGTCATGGCCATGCCGAGCGCGCAGAAGGCAAGCGCGCCCACCGCGATCGTCGCGACCGCTGCGCCGATGTGCTCAGGAACATGGACGCCGTACACGAGAATGCCGAAGCCCGTGGTGAGCAGCGCCAGCACAACGCTCACGATGATCGATGAGCCGACCACGCCGGCAATGAACGCCCACGGCGGGAGTGGGGTTCCGCGCAACCGCTTGAGGATGCCGTTGTCGCGACGCAGCGAGAGCGTGATCGCGATGTTGGTGAAACACGCGCCCATGACCCCGAACGCGACCAGGGCCGGGATGTAGTAGTCGTCATACGACGTCTGCACCGACCCGATCTGCACCTGCTGTCCCTTGAACAGCGTCGCGAACACGACCAGGAAGATGATCGGGAAGAGGAAGGCGAAGAACGCGCTTGCGGGGTTGCGCCAGAATGACTTCTGCTCGAACGAGACCTGGCCCACTGCAATGCCGGCGCTACTCATGATTGGTCAGCTCCAGGTAGACATCCTCCAGTGATGGACGCGTGACCTCGAGGTTGGGAAGCTCCAGTCCGTGCGCGACCGCCCAGGTGGTCAGGTCATTGAGGAGTCGTGTGGGGGTCGCGGTCTCGATGATCGCGACGCCGTCGTCCAGCCGCACTGCGAGGGGCAATGCGGCGGCTTCGACGCCGTCCGGAAGCTCGAAGCGAATGTGGGTCAGCTGTTCGGTTCCCGCTCGCAACGTTTCGGGTGTGCCCTGAGCGACGACCTTTCCCGCCGCGATCACGCAGATGCGGTCGGCAAGGTACTGCGCCTCATCCATGTAATGCGTGGTCAGGACGATCGTCTTGCCCAGCGTCCGCATGTTGCGCACCACCTCCCAGGCGGCGCGGCGCGCCGACGGGTCGAAGCCGGTGGTCGGCTCATCGAGAAAGATCAATTCGGGATCGCCCACCAGGCCGAGGGCAACGTCGAGTCGGCGCTGCTGGCCGCCGGACAGCTTCCTGACGCGCTCGCCTGCCTTCTCGGTCAGCCCGACCAGCTCGATGATCTCCGCCGCCGGGCGCGGCGCGGGATAGTAACCGCGATAGAGCTCGACGAGCTCGATGACCGAGAGCATCGGGGGCACCGCAGCCTCCTGGAGCACGAGCCCCACCCGCTCGCGGAGCCGCCTGCCCCCCTGGTGCGGGTCGATGCCGAGCACGGTCACGTTCCCGGCGTCGCGCTTGCGGTAGCCCTCGAGGATTTCGATGATGGTGGTCTTCCCGGCGCCATTCGGGCCGAGCAGTCCGAAGACCTCGCCCTCCTCCACCGTGAAGCTCACCCCGCGCACCGCTTCGACGGGGCCGTAGGACTTGCGCAGACCGTCGACGACGATGGCTGTCACCGAAAGTGTCTCCCCTGTATGACGAGCGGTCACAGAGTCGTTGCGCCATGGTGCCAGAGACCAGGGTCGGTGCCGACCACAATTGGCCGCAGCGCATGACCATGACTACAACCAACGTGGAGATCCTGCGCCAGGGCTGGCTCGACGCCGCCTCCGCCCTGGCGCCTGGCCTCGACACACTGCCTGAATTCCTCGAGCACGGTCTCGAAGCTGCCGTTATCGACGAACGCCTCGACGAGCAGTCACTGCTCAGAGTGGTCACCGAGGTGACAGCTGCCGCGGCGGATTCACTTCCCGCCGAGGAGCTGTACTTCCTCACCAGGCGCCTGCAGCGCGCCGTGTACGAGTACCTGCTCTCGCTCGATGCCCTCCCCGAGCCCCCACCTCGCCGCGACGGTTCCAACGGCCACACCTCGCAGGACGCGACCCTGATCGGCGCGGAGGAGGTCGCGGCGCTCGGCCGTAACGGCCATGCGAAGACGGTCACCGTGCCGGCCCACGCAGCCAAAGCCGCTTCCCAGCCGGACCCCGAGCGGGAGCTCGCGACGGATGTCGTCCCCGACCCGCAGCTCGATCCGGCGGCGTCCACGACAGCGACCGACCGCGTCGAGGCGGGGCTTGCCGAGCTCGACGCGCAGCTCTCGCCCGACGAACCCGAGGACATCGCGCCCATCGAAGCCCCCGAAGCGGAGACCGAGGTGGACCCCGCTGCGGCAACGGACCCGGCGCCATTGCCGGAGCCGGCGACCCGCCCCGCATTCACCCTGTTCCGGCGAACCGGAGCAGCCGCGTCCAAAACCGACAAGTCAGCGCCGGAGGACGCGGAGTCGTTCGTGAAACCGAAGAGCGGCTTCCACCTGAGCGACCTCGCCGACTTCGCTGTCGTCCAGCGCTCGGCACCCGAGGAGCCGGCCGAAGCCGGACCCACCGATGAGGCGGTCGAAGCCGAGGCGGCCGTCGAGGCCTCGGAGGCCGTCGAACCCGCGCTGTCACCCACCCTTACCGCGTCCGATATCGAGCCCGACGCCGCACCTGCGCTGGCCGTCCCCGACGCGCCGAACGGTGCCGCAGCGAGAGGATGGCGCCTTCGCGACGACGACGCGGACCAGCCACATGATCTGGGCTCGGACACGGACTCGGAAGACGCCCGGTTCGAGACCGACCCGGAGGTCGTCGAGGCCCGACTCGAGATCAATGACCGGCTTCGCCGCCGGCGCTGCGACGAGGCCGCGGCCCTGCTGCAGCGCCTCGCGAACGACGTCGGTGGTCGCGCGCTGGCCGAGCTCGCGCTCGACGCGGGTGATCGGTGCCGCGCGCTTGGCAAGGGCAACGCGGCATTGAGTTGCTACCTCGCGGCTTCGCGCGCGGACCCTGTGCACGAAACCCCACTGCTCCGCCTCGCCGACATCTGCATCGACGATCACGACATCGATCTCGCGGTGTCATATCTCGAGCGCGTAACGCGGCTTCGCCGATTGCGCAATGACGACAAGGGCGCATTGAAGCTGTATCGCAAGATCGTGACCATCGCACCGTATCGAGACGACATCCTCGCGATGCTGATGCGTGCCCAGGCCAACGGCCGCTTTGACGAATAGCGGTTCATGGACGGCATCCGGTCACATCGCGCGTCGCCAAGCTCGTCCGCTGTGCGATGCGTTTGTTACCGAAAGGCGATGAACAGCAGGGTGGATTCGATCCACACTCGGGTGCGGCCGTCATCCGGGCCAGCACATCGCTGTGCTGGATGCAGCGTAGCCGCAACAGCGTGACCGACACCCACTGAGAACAACCGAGGAGAACAGGTGGCCATCCAGGCGAACAAACCGAACAGCCGAATCTTCTTGCTTCTTGGAGTCGTGCTGGCTGCTGCT
Organism: Candidatus Dormiibacterota bacterium; assembly: GCA_003135895.1. Taxonomy (GTDB): domain Bacteria; phylum Chloroflexota; class Dormibacteria; order Aeolococcales; family Aeolococcaceae; genus Palsa-851. Next base: position 6,277 of record PNBE01000076.1, on the reverse strand, counting down.
GCGGCGGTTGCCGTGCTGCTCCTGGTGCGCTCGAATGCACCAGCGAACGAAGTCAGCGTTGTCGTGTCCGACACCACAATTCCAGCCGGCACCACGCTGACACCCGCCATGGTCGTGGTGACCCAGGTCCCGCTGACTGCGAAGCCAGGTGATGCTTACACGGATCCGGTCGCAGTGGTCGGCAAGGTGACCCAGGTTGCGCTCGCCAACAACACGCCGTTGGTCCCGGGCTTCTTCACCACCCCGGCGTTGTCAATCACATCGACCAGCGGCAGCGGTGCGACAGCGGTCTCCGTGGAGACGCAGATCACCAAGGGATACGTCGCCGTGGCGATACCGACCAACGCGTCTATTCCCACCAGCGTGACCACCCTTCAACAGAACAGCTTCAGCGGCCCCCTCGTGTCTGCCGGCTACTACATCCTGCCGGGTGACCACATCGACATCCTGGTGCAGTCCACCAACGGCACCCAGGGCGTGCGCTACACCTTCCAGGACGTCATCGTGCTTCGTGTCGGTGACTCCGGCACGTCCGCAAGCGCTGCCCCTGACGTGCTCATCGTCGAGCTGCCTCGCGCCCAGGTGCCACTGCTCTCCGCCCTCGTGGTCGGTGACGGGCACGAGTTCATCGTCAAGTACGTCCTTCGGCCCGAGTCCGAGTGGGGCAAGCTCACCGCGACCGGTTACACCCCGAACTACGTGTCGTCTGGCGCCCCTGCCGTCCCATCGGTGAAGCAGACCATCGTGACTCCAAGCACGCTGGACAGTCTCTTCGGCGGCTGACAGTAATGACGCCAGCCGCAATCGTCGCAGCGGCGTTGGCCGCGTCGGCAGTCCTCTCGATCTTCGCCTTCCTCCTCAGCCGTGGGCAGAACCAGGCTGGGGAGATGGCGCGGCGCCTCAACCAGTACGGAGGCGACACGGTGCTCACCACCGCGCCGCCTCGCGTCAAGACCGGCAACGCGCTACGAGACCTGCTCGACGCGCTCACCAGCGGGCTCAACCCGCTGCTCTCGCGCACGTCGCACACCGGCAAGCTCGCGGACGACCTGCAGAAGGCCGACCTCAAGCTGAAGTCGTCGGAATGGCTGCTGGCCGTGGTCGGCCTGGGTGTCCTGGTCGGCCTGCTGGTCGCCCTCCGCTATGGGTCGCCGATCGCGTTCCTTCCCTGCCCGATCGTCGTCTACTTCCTGAGCGGCTTCTTCCTCAAGTTCCGCCAGAAGCGACGCACCCGCGCGTTCAACAACCAGCTGGGCGACACGCTCATGCTCCTGAGCAACGCGCTCAAAGCCGGCCACTCGTTCGCCCAGGCGCTCGCATCGGTCGCAAAGAACGCCAACCCTCCGATCTCGGAGGAGTTCGCGCGCGCAACCCGTGAGATCGCGCTCGGCATCAACGTCGACGAGGCGCTCAACCACATGGTCGTGCGCAACAAGTCCGAGGACTTCGACCTGATGGTCACCGCCGTGCAGATCCAGCGCGTGGTCGGCGGCAACCTGGCCGAGATCCTCGACACCATCGCGTTCACGATTCGCGAGCGCGTCCGAATCCAGGGCGAGATCCGGACCCTCACCGCGCAGGCTCGCGCGTCGGGCTGGATCATCACCATCCTGCCGGTCGCACTCGCAGGATTCCTTGCCCTGATCTCCCCAACGTATTTCGATCCGATGATCACCGACCCGCTCGGGCACATCATGCTCGGGGTTGCGATCTTCTCGATCGCAGTCGGCGCGGTCGCGATCCAGAAGATCGTGAAGATCGAGGTCTGACGTGAGTCTTCTCGCCATCGGTCTGGCCGCAGCACTCGGCGGCGGCATTCTGCTCATCGCATTCAGTCTCGCGATGAGGGTCTCACCGCGGCAGGGCGACCTGCTCGAGGCACGGCTCGCGCAGTTCGCCGAGGCCGGTCGTGCGCCCGCGACCCTCGCCGAGGTCGAGATGTCCCTGCCGCTCTTCGATCGCGTGGTGCGACCGTTCCTGGACAAGGTCGGCAATCGCCTCAACCGCAACGCGAGTCAGGGCGGCACCGACGCGCTCCAGGAGAAGTTGAACCTTGCGGGACGCCCGTGGGGGCTCAACGCTTCGGGCTTCCTCGCGCTGCGGCTGCTCTCCATGCTGCTCTTCACGGCGGTCGGGCTCGCACTGGCGGTCCTCGGCGCGCTGACCATGCCGCTCTTCGCCATCGTCCCGGTGGGCGGTCTGATCCTCGGCTACCTCGCACCGCAAATGGTGGTTGCGCGCCGGATCAAGAAGCGTCAGAAGGAGATCCTGCTCGCACTCCCGAGTGCGCTCGACCTGCTGACCATCTCCGTCGAGGCCGGCCTCAGCTTCGACGCGGCGCTCACCCGGGTCGTCGACAAGTACAACAACGAGTTCTCCAGGGAGCTCACGATCATGCTCAACGAAGTTCGACTCGGTCGCCCGCGTCTCGAGGCACTCGACGATGTCGGCCGGCGCTGCAAGGTCGAGGAGCTGAGCAATTTCATCCAGGCGATCATCCAGTCGGAGCAGTTGGGCGTCGGCGTGGCCAACGTCCTTCGGATCCAGTCAGAAGAGATCCGCCGCAAGCGCCGTCAACGCGCCGAGGAGCAGGGCCAGAAGGCGCCACTCAAGATGCTCTTCCCCATGGTCGGTTGCATCTTCCCGACGCTGTTCATCGTCCTGCTGGGGCCGGCGGTCATCGAGGTCGCCCACCAGTTCGGCGCCGGCGGCTGACGCCGATCCGTCAGGACAGCTGCCTGAGGACGCGCTCGAGCTGACGGCGGCGAGCAATGCGCCAGCGCGAGCGGAGCGCCGGCACGGACCGGTACACCTCCGGCACCGGGGCGTCCTCCCGCATGGAGGTGCGCAGCATGGTGGCCACGGTCTCGCGAAGCTCAACCAGGCGGAGCGCTCGTGCGACCTCGAGCGCCGCCGAGATCCGGGCCTCCTCGCCGGATCCCATCCAGTCGTCGAGTGCATCGACGAGACCCTCCCGTCCATCGCCGATGACGATGCGCGCGTACTCGGTCAGCTGATCGGTCAGCGACGCGACGTTGGATTCGAAGCGCCGCTCCATGTACGCCAGGATCGCGTCGCGCGCGCTCTGATGCGCGAGCACAGCGATGAGCCCTGGAGCGGTCCGCCCGATGAGCAGCTTCTCAAAGGGCGAGACCTCGAGGTAGCCGATGTGGGCGATGGCGCTCGACACCAGCCATGGGCTGCCGTCACCGCGATACAGGCAGAGATTGTCCGGCAGGCCGGGACGCTGCCAGCCATAGAGGCCACCGGTCGCCTCCTGGAGGACGGTGACGCTCTCACGGCTCAGCGCGTAGCGAACCAGGCTCCCGGCCGCGGTGATGCTCTTCGCCTGCTGGAATCGCGCCAGGCTCTCGACCGTGGCCTGCCCCTCGGGATCCATCTCGCCCGGTGGCACGGTGAGGACCGCGGTGGTGCACTGGACCAGGGCACACTCGAGCAGCCCCGCGTAGTCGGGTCCGGTGGGTTCGTCGAGGAGATCGTAGGTCTTGCGGGCAGAGACGTCGCTGCGGGACGTGCGCAGGAGTGGTTGCACAGAGCAATTCTGTAACGAAATCCCTCGCTCCAGCGTGGCAAACGCGTGTTACGGTCACCAGGTGGGCGCGATAGCCGCATCTATCGACAGCACTCCGGGCCAGGTTTTCGCAGACGCGCTGCTGGTCATTGCCGTGGTCGTGAACGCGTATCTGGGATGGAGTCACGGACTGATCCGCCGCCTTTTCACGGCGGTGGGCGTCTTCCTGGCGTGCTTCGCCGCCTCCAACCTGGGGAACGCGATCGCTGCTCTGGTCCACTCGCACAACGTCGAGTCAAACGCCTGGGCGTTCGTTTCGGTCTTCCTGTTCGTGATCATCGTCGTCGAAGTGCTCGGCACACTCCTGAACGAGCGTCTGGAGAAGATCGTCGTCGCCGCGTTCGACCGGATCGGTGGGGTCCTGGTTGGCGCTGTCGTCGGCGTCGCGGAAGTGCTCATCCTCTTCCTGGTGGCGATCTCGGTCAGCGGCCCGATTTCGACGACGCACACATCGATGTCACAGGACATCCATGCGGCCACGCTGAGCGGCCAGGTGGTGCGTCTCGAGCCGCAGGTCCACACATTGTTTGGACCGGTGCTCCCGTCCAACCTCAGTGAGCACCTCGCTCAGAACGCGGTGGTGGTCACTCCCCCGGTCTGAGCACCGCTGCTGCCCCTCAGCGGGCGGAGCCGACGTCCGCTGGGAAGAAGGTCTTGACCACGGAGCCGAGGCCGACCAGGTTGAACGGCTTGGTGATGAGGTGATTCGCGCCGGCGAGGCGTGCACGCTCGATGTCGTCATCGCTCGAGAGTGCACTGAACATCACGATGGGGATTTCGGCGGTCGGCGTGTTGCTGCGGATGCGCTTGCACGTCTCGATGCCGTCCATTCCCGGCATCATGATATCCAGGATCACGAGGTCAGGCGCGCGTGCCTCAACCTGCGCAAGGCCATCCTCGCCGTTCTCCGCGGTGGACACGTCGTACCCCTCGATGCCGAGGTACATCGCGACGATGTGCAGGAGTCTGGGGTCGTCGTCGACGATGAGGATGCTGCCCCGGGTCACTCTTACGCCCCCGCTCCACCCTGGGGCGCGCTGAGGCGACCCTCTGCCATGTGCGAAAGGTCGCGCTCGTAGCCGAGTCCCCGCTCGATCGAATCGAGCACGCGCTGATAGAAGTCTTCGCGCTCTTTGCGGTCGTCGTCGGGGGCGATAATCTCGCCGCGCACCCGGTGCTGAATCCAGGGTGGGACCAGCTGCTCCACCGTGTTCCCGCCGACCTTGACGGTAATCATGGTGTCGTCGATCTCCTCGACCAGGATACTCACGCGGTGCGCGATGCCGACGTGGCTGTCGAGCCGCCACGCCCGCTCCCACGCGCGCTGCCGGCCGATGCCCACGAAGATGAGGGTCACGGGGTCGGCGACCAGCTGGCCGCCACTGCCCGAGCTCAGCTCCTTGAGCAGGAGGCGCCAGACGTCGCCGTCGATCTGCCGGGATACCCAGCCGACCAGCGAGGGTGCCCGGTTGTCGAGGTCAGGAAGGGAGACCGCCACGGAGCTGTCCAGGCTCGGCAATGCGCTGACCACCCCCGCGTGACGGCGGCAATAGACGCGGTCCTCGATGGTGACCCGATGCTCGATGCACCAGGCGGTGCGACATTCGCGACCGCGGCGGTCGACGTACTCGCACGGCGCGCCGTCCGTGGACGTGCATCCGGCCTGGGTACAGGGGTGTGTGGACTGGCTGAGCATCGCCTGATCCACATTAGCATCGGTCGGCTGGGAGCGAACCTCTGCCATCTACCACACCAACGGAATGAGCCTGCGCGTCTGTGCGGCGTAGCGCCTGTACTCGGGAAAGATTCGAGTCAGCAGGCCCTCTTCGAAACGAGCTCTGAGCATCTGCACCGCGATGAACGGCACCAGTGTCAGCGTCGCCCACAGCCCGGGCCGTGCAAGCACCAGCGCGCAGGCAGCGAGGATCTCGGCTGCATAGAGCGGATGCCGGATGAACCGGTACGGGCCGCCCGTGACCAGGCGGCGTGCCTCGGGGATGATGCTGAGGCTCCGGCGCAGGTAGAGGAGGCCGCACACGCCGAGGGCGAAGGCGCCGAGCGCCAGCGGGGCGGAGATGTCACGAATGAACGCCCAGGGGATGAACAGCACGGGGTTGGGGAATGCCCCGACCACCAGGAGCATGGTCGTTCCCACCAGCCCTGCAGCTCGGGCGATCGCGCGGCCGTCGCGAGCGCGCGGCCTCGGACGCACCAGGTAGATGCCGACGGGGATGAGACAGAAGAGCAGGTACACGCCGGTCGTGAGCGGCCCGGAAAGGAAGTCTCCCAGACTCGCGTGCACGGGTAGCATCCGCACCTGCGTGAGCAGATTCGCCAGGACGCGCCAGCCGAGCAGTGCGAAGAGCACCGCTGGGAGTGAGCGCCCGAAGACCAGGAATCGGATTTCTTCGACGCGACGTTCCAGATCGCCACGGCGTGCTGGAATCGCGACCGCCTCGGCCATGCCCGGAGTCTAGGTCAGCCCAATTCGGAGCGACGCTCCCGTAGCGCGGTTGTCATCGAATCACCACTGTTTCTCGTTGCGGGAGCACCGTCCGGGTGGTGTCCGATCCTTCGTTACCAATATTTAGCACGCAGGCCATTCCGTTGCAGCAGCAGGGGCCCACACTCGCAGCAGTCGGGTCCGAGCAATCGTCTCGGTCTCGAAAATACAACCCGAAAGGA
>PNBE01000087.1:21428-36036 GCA_003135895.1 Candidatus Dormiibacterota bacterium | reverse complement strand
CGGGTGCACGAGGTCGCTCATCGCCGCGATCTCTCCCTGGGCGTACGCGTCCATCTCGACCACGAAGACCCGGTGCTCGAGCGCGAGATCCTCGTTGATGACCCGGGTCACGCCCATCAGCGTGTTGAAACTCTTGCGAGTTGGCAGGGTGTTCACGTTCGGCTGCAGCAGCTGGGCGAGGATGTGCTTGGTGCTGGTCTTGCCGAAGCTGCCGACCACGGCGACAACGACGGGGTCGACCACCTGCATGCGTGCTGCCGCGAGCGCGAGATAGTGACGGCGTATCCGCGACTCCGCCGGCTTGGTGACGACATTGGCAGCAACGAGCAGGATCTCGCTCAGCGCGGTGACCACGCCCGCCGCGATCAGCACCAGGATCACCGAGACGATCGGGTGCAGGGCCACGATGCCGAGCGCCAGCCCGGCCGCGAGCACCACGGCGAGGAATCCGCCGGCGATGAGCAGACGGCGCATACGCGCGGTCATCACCAGCGGTCGTTTCGGCGATGTCCACCGCCATGTGAACTGCGCTGCCGCGGCCGACACCAGCCATGCGATCGCGATGCCGATCGGTCGTGCCGCGGGCAGTACCGCGGCCACGCTGAGTGCAACGGCGCCAACCAGGAGACCAAGCCACACCGCGCGGTGCGCGAGCCACTCGCGGGTCAGCCCCCAGCGCAGAAACCGGACCGACTCGTACTCCTCGATCTGGAACATCCGCGCCGCCACGAGCACGATCCGCAAGATCAGGATCAGCCACACCACCGCTGCCAGCGCGACCAGGGGGCCGACGAAGGGGTTCACGCCGCGTCCTCTCCGTCGCGCAGAAAGACCTCGACGATCCTGCAGAAGCGCCCGGGTTGTTCGAGGTAGGCGTAGTGACCGGCGCCCTCGAACACCACCAGTCCCGCATCGGGGATGAGGCGCTCCATGAGCCGGCCGTCGTCGAGCGGCGTCTCAGTGTCCCGGTCACCCCAGATGAGCAGCACGGGGAGGTCGAGGTGCGGGAGCAGTGTTCGCAGATCCTCGTTGACGATGCGAACCAGGGTGCCCCGCATGACCCCGGACACGGCGCGATAGTCCGCCGAGCCGCGCTGGTCCGCGTTGCGACCGGCGGCGTGGCGCAAGGCGGCCGGTATCAGCACCGACCGCTCCACCATGCGCAGCGCCTTGTAGAACCGAACCCGTGCGATCCCGCGCAACGTCCGCCGTGGCCGGATGCCGGCGCTTCCGGCGAGCACCATCCGTCGCACTCGCCCCGGATAGGTCGCCGCCATGACGATCCCGATCCGGCCGCCATTGGAGTGCCCGATGAGATCACACGTCTCCACCCCCAGCCGGTCGAGCAGCGCGCTGCACCAGGCGGCGTACTCGTGCACCGACCACGGCACATCCGGCTCCGGCGTGGCGCCGAACCCGGGAAGGTCCGGGACGATCAGGCGGTGTCCCTCCTGCAGGGCATCGAGAATCGGTGCGAAGAGTCCGGACGACACACCCCAGCCGTGGAGGAACAACAGCGGACGCCCGCTGCCCCGGTCCTCCAGCGCCGCGGGCGGGATCTCCCGGGTGGACGCGGCCATGGTCGCCTGATCCCCACCCGATTCGCCGTTCAGGCCGGCCGACCGGTGAGCAACCAGGTGTCGATCGACGACGTGGTTGCCTGCTGCTCGTGGTGACGTGCCAGTGCCATGTCGATGAGGCGCGTCATCAATGCGTCGAAGCGCATACCTGAGGCTTCCCAGAGATAGAAGGACAGTGACCCCGGGAGGGTGTTCAACTCATTGACCACGAAGGAGTCCCGCGCCGGCGATACGAGGAAGTCGACGCGCGACACGCCGGCGGCACCGATGGCGCGAAACGACTGCAGCGCAGTGTCCTGGATGCGCCTGGTCAGCGACTCCGGGATGGGGGCGGGGATGAGGCGTTGCGAGCTCTTCATGCCACCCGCGGGTGCCTTTGCCCCGCCCTTTCCCTTGGCGCCGCTCAGATATTTGTCAGCGTAGCTGAGCGTTCCGCTGCTGACCGGCTGCTCGCACACAGACACCTGCAGATCGTCACCCCACCCGAGCACGGAGCAGTTGATCTCGATGCTGTCATCCTGTGCGGGCTCGGCGAGGATCGAGGTGTCGTATCCGAATGCGACGTCGAGCGCATCGCGCAGCTGTTCTTCACTTTCAACTCGCGCCACGCCGATGCTCGATCCAAGGCGCCGCGGCTTCACGTACATCGGAAAACCCGGTGTTCGTGCCAGTTCCGCGGAGACACCGTCAGCGTGTTCGAGCCAACGGCGGCGCGACACCATCACGTCATCAAGCACGGGGATGCCCGCTCCCCGGAGCGTGGTGCGAGACAGACGCTTGTCCATGCTCACCGCAGCCGACGCAACGTCGCATCCGCAATAGGGCAGCGCCGCCAGCTCGAAGAGCCCTTGCAACGTGCCGTCTTCGCCGTTGGACCCGTGCACCAGTGGCATGGCCACGTCGAAGCGAGCCACGGCGCGAGCGGATCCCCCGAGCAGACCGCGACGCGCGTCGACCTCCAGGAGCTCGCCGCCGCTGGTTGGATCGGGACGCATCGTGACCCTGGTCGACGCCGCGATCAGCCGATCGATGTCCTTGTACCGCTCGAGCTGGAGCAACTGGTCGCCGGTGTACCAGGCTCCCGACTTCGCGATGTACACGGGCACCGGTACAAACCGATCCGCGGGCATCGCGGCCATCGCCTGCTGCGCGGTGATGACCGACACCTCGTGCTCGACCGACCGGCTGCCGAAGAAGACGCCGATCCTGAGCGGCTCAGCCACGCGGGTCTCCCGAAGTCGCGTCGCCGAGAACGATGATCTCCTGCGCGAGGTCGACCCCGAACTGCTCCAGCACGGTGTCGTGGGCGACGCGCACGAGCGTCAGCACGTCCGCCGCGGTCGCATGGTCGACGTTGACGATGAAGTTCGCGTGTTTCGACGAGATCTGCGCCCCACCTGATCGATGGCCCTTGAGACCGGCTGCCTCGATGAGCCGCCCGGCGCGGTCGTCCGGCGGATTCTTGAAGACGCTGCCGAGGCTGCGAATCCCATACGGCTGCGACGCCTTGCGCTCCGCCTGGATCGCGTCGGTACGCTCCCGAACCCGATCCGGGTCATCGGCATGGACGCGGAGTCGCACACTCACGATCACGTTGGCGCGGAGCTCGTCCTTGAAACGCGAGTGGCGGTACCCGAAGTCGCAGGCGGCGGCGGTGAGCGTGACCGGCTCGCCGCGCGGGTCCAGCGACGTGCAGTCGATCAGCACGTCCGCCATCTCCGTTCCGAATGCGCCGGCGTTGCCACACACGCTCGCGCCGCACGTACCCGGCACCCCGATGCCGAACTCGATGCCCGCGAGGCCGCGCGACGCGCAGTCCAGAGCCACGCGCGGCATCATGCAGCCGGCACCCAGCTCGACGGTGTGATCATCGGTGACCCGCAGCCTGCGGTCGTTGTGGCGAACCACGAGCCCATCGATGCCGTCGTCGCTGATCAGCGTGTTGCTCCCGGCGCCGAGCGTGGTCACCCCGACCCCGGAGTCGGCGCAGCGGCGGAGCAGCTCGGCGAGCACCGCGACGTCCCGCGTGGTGATGAACCACCGAGCCGGGCCACCGACGCCGAACTGGCTGTGGCGAGCGAGAGGCTCATTGCCGACCACGCCGGGGAAGGTGTCGAGCCACTCACCGGCGGACACCCTGTGCCTCCAGGGCTTCGCGGAGCCGCGGCGCCAGCCTGTCGAACCCTCCGAGGGAGAGCACCAGCAGCACATCGCCGGGTCGCGTGATCCGTGTGGCCAGGTCGATCGCCTCGTCGCTCGACGAGACGACGTGGACAGCATGCGCGGGCCCGGCCCGGTCGGCGACATCCTGGCTGGAGACCGTCCTGGGCATGCCGCGCTCGCGAGCCTCCTCGATCGGACCGATGACCACCACGTCCGCATCCGTGAAGCTCCGGCGGTAGTCCTCGAGGAGGCGGCTGACGCGCGAGTACGTATGCGGGGTGTGAATGGCGATCAGGCGGCGCCTCGGGTAGCGCTGCCGCGCAGCATCGATCGCTGCCGCAACCTCGGTCGGATGGTGCGCGTAGTCGTCGACGACCGCCACACCCGCGACCTCGCCGAGGATCTGAAATCGACGAGCGGGCCCCAGGAAATCCGCGCAGGCAGCGACGGCGATGGCCGGGTCGACACCGGCGAACTCGGCCAGAATGAGCGCCGCGCACGCATTCTGCGCGTTGTGGAGCCCGGGAAAGGTCAACACCACGTCGAGCGGCGCCCCTGCGCGCCGCTCCACGCGGAAGCGCTGCATGCCCCCCTGCTCGCGTGCCTCCTGGATCAGCCAGTCACTCCCTGCCTTCGTGCCATACGTGACAGCAACACTGGAGGCGACGTCGCGGAGCGCCAGGCACTCCGGGTCGTCGGCGCAGAGGGCGAGCACACCGTCCGGCGGCATGGTCGAGGCCAGCTCGACAAAGGGCTCGCGGTACGCATCGAGGCTCGAGTAGACGTCAGGGTGATCCAGCTCGAGACGCGTGACACAGGCGGCGTGCGGTCGGGTGTGCAGGAACTTCGGGCGCGGATCCCACGGCGCCGACGTGTACTCGTCGCCCTCGAACACGAAGGGCCCGGTGCCAAGCCTCGAGGTGCCGCCCAGGTCGAGCGATGTCGAGCCGAGGCGGAAGCCCGGGTCCATGCCGGCACGCTCGAGGATGTGGACCACGAGCGCCGACGTCGTGGTCTTGCCGTGGGTCCCGCAGACGGTGAGCCGGGTCCGGTCGCCCGCGAGGGCCACGTAGAACTCGATCTCGCTGACGCACGGGATGCCCCGCTGGCGCACCGCCTCGAGCTCCAGGTTCGCCGGGCGGGTCTGGTTGCCGACCACCACGAGATCGGGGACTCCCCAGCGATCGAGGTTGGCGGGGTCGCTGTGGTTCTCCCAGTTGATGCCCGCTCCGGTGACCGCGTCGCTCATGGGTGGGTACGCATGGTCGTCGGAGCCGGTGACCGTGTCTCCGCGCGCAAGCGCCAGGGTGGCCGCGCCGAAGGTCGCATAGCCGCAGATACCGAGCACGTGCACATGCATCGTCAGGCGGCTTTGCTCCGGGTCGGCCCCGCTGCCTCGAGGATCAGACGCACCACAGAGTCGGTTGCATCCGGCAGGCCGAGCGCCACGCTCGCGGCGGCCATCGACCGCCACCGCGAGGGGTCGGCGACCAGCGCGGTGATCTCGGCGCCAAGCCGCTCGGGAGTGCACTCCGCATCGTCGATGAGCATCGCCGCACCGGCGGCGACGTATGGAGCGGCGTTGTGTCGCTGGTGCCCGCCGGCGTGGGGGTAGGGGACCACGATCATCGGACGGCCAAGCGCTGAGCATTCGGCAAGCGACGATCCGCCGGCCCGCATCACCACGAGGTCGCACTGCGCGATCCGCACGGCCATATCGTCGAAGAAGGCGCTGGCTGTGTACCGGGAGGCGAGCTGAGGTGGGAGCGCCTCGGCGGCACGCTCCACTGCCTCGTAGTCGAGGCTGCCGCACTGGTGAACGATGTTCAGCTCCGGATCCTTTCGGAGCAGGTCGACCATGCAGCCCGCCACGGCTCGATTGAGCCGCCTCGCTCCCTGCGACCCGCCGGTCACCAGGATCGAACGGAGTCGATCGCGGGCCGGCCGGCTTGTGATCGCGCGAACCTCAGCGCGGACCGGGTTCCCTGTATGGACGACCCGGGCGTGGGGCAGGTGTGCCGCCGTCTCCTCAAAGGAGGCGGCCACGACCCGGGCTCGCCTGGCGAGCATCCTGGTCGCCCGCCCCGGTACCGCGTTCTGCTCCAGGAGCACGACTGGGATTCGCTGGGCGAGCGCCGCAACCACCACCGGCACCGACACGTAGCCGCCGGCACCCACGACGACGTCGGGACGCATCCTGCGCAGCAGCCGGCGAGCGGCGATGGTCGCCCGGGTCAACTGCGAGGTCGCTCGGGCGACGCCTCCGGCGCTCCCCACATCGACCCCGCTGATCTCGAGGGTCTCGAGCCGGAGCCCGGCGGCGACCACGAGGCGCTCGGCGACCCCGTCCCGGCGGCCGACCACGGCCACCTCGTCGTCAGGCCGATCGCTTCGAAGCGCGAGCGCGACCGCCAGTGCCGGGGTCAAGTGTCCCCCAGTTCCCCCCCCAGCGATCAACGTGCGCACGATTCGTCGTCCCTTGCCGTCGACCCTGGGCGGAGATGTTGAGCAGGATGCCCATGCCCACGAGGGTGGTCGCCAGCGAGGTGCCACCGTAGCTGATGAAGGGCAGGGGGATGCCCGTGGTCGGGATGACCCCGGTCACCGCCATCACGTTGATGAAGGCCTGCATGCAGATCCACGAAGTGATGCCTCCCGCGAGCAGGGCGCCGAATCGGTCGGGCGCCCGAAGCGAGGCGCGAACACCGCGCCATGCCAGAAAGAGGAACGCCCCGAGCACTGCGACGGTTCCGATCAGCCCGAGCTCCTCGCCGATGATCGCGAAGATGAAGTCGGTGTGCGCCTCGGGCAGCCACTCGTATTTCTGTACCGAGTTGCCCAGGCCCACCCCGAAGATCCCGCCCGAGCCGAAGGCGTAGAGGGCCTGGCAGTTCTGGAACCCGGAGCCGAGCGCGGCCGCGCATGGATTGAGGAAGTGAGCGAGGCGGTCCGCGCGGTAGGCGACCAGCGCGACCAGGGCGAAGCTCGAGGCGCCGAAGCCGACGAGGATCAACAGGAGGTGCCGCTTCCGAGCGCCGGCGAGCGCGAGCAGGATCAGCGCTGTCGCCGCGATCACGATCGAGCTGCCGAAGTCGCGCTCGGCGAGCACCAGGCCGACAAGCGCCGCCAGCACGATGACGTAGTCGCGAACGCCTCGGAGCGTTCGCACCGATCCTTCACGGTCGGTCAGCCAGCGCGAGAAGAAGACGATCGCGACGCCGACCGCAATCGCCGAAGGCTGCACCGAGAGCGGACCAACCTGGAACCAGCGTTGCGCTCCGAAATGCCGCGATCCGACGTGAGGGATGAGCACAACCACGAGCATCACGAGCATCAGGAGCATCGCCGGGCGGGCAAGCCTGGAGAGGCGGTGGTAGTCGACCCTTGCGGCGACCACCAGACCGACGGCACCCAGCGCCGCCCCGATCAACTGGTGGGCGAAGAAGTAGTTGGGGTCGTTGAACCACAGGAAGCCGAGCGCCTCTGAGGCGCTGTACACCATCACCAGCCCGAACCCGACCAGGCCGACGACGATGATCATCAGCCAGCCGTCGACCCCGGCCGCAGCCGCCGCGCGGTCGGCCGACGCGAAGGCACCGGCCACCCGCGAGCCGCCACGCCAGCGCCACTTGCCTGCGAGATCTCCGGTCAGCTTGCCGGCGCGCGCTGCCATCAGCCCTTGCTCACCGGGTGCGCCGAAAGATGCGCAACGGCCTCGGCAAACGTGCGGCCTCGGTCCTCGAAGTCCCGGAACTGGTCGAAGCTCTTGTATCCCGGCGCGAGCAGCACCACGTCGCCGGGTCGCGCCAGCTGCGCCGCGGCTGCGACCGCGTCCCCGAGGGTCGGAACGACGGTGCGGTCGGCGAAGCCCCGGAGCTCGAGCGCCCCGTCCAGCTCGCCCGCGCTTGCTCCGTTGAGCACGGCCCAGCGAGCACGGGCGGCGACCTCGTCGGCGAGCGGCTCGATCGATGTGCCGGCCCCCTTTCCCCCGCCGATCCACACGATCGTCCGGCCCGGGAAGGATCGCAACGCCGCGACTGCCGACTCGACATTGGTCGCCTTGCTGTCGTTGACCCAGAGGACGCCATCCTGGTCGCGGACGGTCTGGAGCCGGTGCGGCACCGCATGAAACTCGCGGATAGCGCCCGCGATCGGAGGGGTCGCGACACCGGCCGCGCGGGCGACCGCCACCGCCGCGAGCACGTTCTGGAGGTTGTGGACCCCGAAGAGGGGGATGTCGCCCACAGGCAGCACCGGGGTCGCGACGCCCGCTTCGTCGATGACCACCTCATCGCCACTGCGCGTCGCGCCGTCGGTGATGCCCGGCTCGAGGCCGAAGTAGCGGACGCGGCACGAGGCGACCGCGGCCATGTCGCGCGTGATGGGGTCATCGAACCCGAGGACCGCGTCGTCGAGCGCGGAGCGGACCAGGCGGCGCTTTGTCTCGGCATAGGCCGCGAAGTCGCCGTGGCGGTCGAGGTGGTCAGGGGTCACGTTGAGCACGCAGGCAATCGCGCAGCGTGGCTCGCGCACCGACTCGATCTGAAACGACGAGAGCTCGAGGACCACCCAGTCGGTGTCGCTCACCGCATCGAGACGGTCGAGCATGGTCACGCCGATGTTGCCGCCGAGGTGGACGCGTTCTCCACCGCGCTCGAGGATCGCGGCGACCAATGCGGTCGTTGTCGTCTTGCCGTTGGTGCCGGTGACGCCGCAGATGCGCGCACGGCAGCGCTCGAAGACGAGGTCCATCTCGCTGCGCACGGGAACGCCGTGCGCGCGCGCGATCTCGAGCTCGGGCGCGTCCCAGGGCACGCCCGGACTCGGGCAGACCATGAGCGCGTCCACCGCGACGTCATCGGGATAGCCACCGAGTCGCACGTCAACGGTGGCGGGGAGGAGCGCGATGCGTTCCCGGATTGCCAGCGTGTCGGAGCGATCGACGAGCACGACGTGATGGCCTTCGCGGGAGAGGGTCAGCGCGCATGCCAGGCCGCTGCGCCCCGCTCCGATCACCAGCACCGACCTCGTCACGACGCCGGCCCGGCGACGCGCGCGAACAGGACGGTGACGGCCGCGCCGACCGCCGCGGTCGCGGCGAAGGCGGCGACGAGTCGTTGCTCCCGGAGCCCGAGCTCCTCGAAGTGATGGTGGATCGGGCTCGCGCGCAGCACGCGTGTGCCGAACCTGCGGATGGCGGTGACGTTGACCACCACGCTCGCCGCCTCGACGACGAAGACGATGCCGAGCACGGGGAGCAACCAGATGAGGTGCAACTCGGCGGTCAGCGCGACGATGACGGAGCCGAGCGCCAGCGAACCCGCATCGCCCATGAACACCCGAGCCGGGAACCAGTTGAAGAGCAGGAATGCGGCGACGGCGCCGGCGAGTGCTGCTGCGATGATGGCCACGGAGAGGTCGCCACGCGTGACTGCGATGATCGCGAGACCGACGAGCACGAGCGATGTACATGACGCCGCAAGCCCGTCGACGCCGTCGGTCAGGTTCACCGCGTTGCTGGTGGCGACCACCGCGATCGCGGCCACCACAGCGAGTCCCCAGCCGAGGTTCGGGGCGCCGAGCCCGGGAAAGAACTGATGCGTGAAACCGGAGATGGTCAGCGCGACACCGACCAGCACACCGGTGATGCCCTGAAGGCCGAGCTTCTGCCACACCGACAGCCCGAGCCTGGTGACGTCCTTGATGTTGACGATGTCGTCGAGCGCACCAGCGATGGCTCCGGCGAGCAGCGCGAAGATCGCAATGAACCCCGGGCGTGAGTGGTCGACCGCGAGCCAGGCGACGACAGCCACGAGGCAGAACAGCACGCCGCCGAGGGTCGGGGTTCCCTCCTTGGCTCGGTGGCTCGCCGGGCTGTACGAGGCGACGTGCTGGCGCGCGCCGGATCGCACCAGCAGTCCGATGAAGGCGGGATACAGCACGACGCCCGCCACGAAGGCGAGCACGCCGACGACGACGGTTTCTCTCACGGCTCGATCCGCCAGTCGTCGATCATCATCTCGGCCATCTGCTTCCAGATCGGCGCGGCGAGGATGGAGCCGAAGCGGTTCCCGGCGTTCACCTGGGGATTGTTCAGGATCACCATCATGGTGAACTGCGGGTTGGTGGCGGGCAGGAAACCGACGAACGACGCCACCACGTTGGGCCCGTACCCTCCTCCGTTGGGCAGCGCGACCTGGGCAGTTCCGGTCTTGCCGGCGATCTCCATGCTGTAGCCGGGGATCCTGGCCCGCTTCCCTTCACCACCGGGATCGTTCACCACACCCACCATCATGTGCGCGAGGGTATGCGCAGCGGTGGCCGAGATGACGCGGCGGGTGACCGGCACGAACGGCGTGGTCTTGCCTGTGTTGGGGTTGACCACCGCGTCGACGACGTGCGGCTGCACCCAGACGCCCCCGTTGGCGACCGCGTTCACCGCGGCCAGCATCTCCACCGGCGTGGTCACGAGACCCTGACCGAAGGATGCCTCGGCGTACCTGAGGTCATTCCAGGACGACTCCGGCCTCAGCGGGACGCTGGCCTCGCCGGCCAGGTCGATCCCGGTCGGGGCACCGATCCCGAAGGCGAGCAGGTTGTTGTAGAAGGCGTTCTGCCCCTCCATCTTCTGTGCGTCGATGGCCCCGTTGTTGAGGGAGTCATCGAGCACCCACTGCATGGTGACGTTGCCGTGAGAGCGGCGATCCCAGTCGTGGATGAGGTAGCCGTCGATCCGCTGCTGGCGCTCGTTGATCACCGTGCTCGGCGTGAAGGCGTTGTGGTTGAGGCCACCGGCGAAGGTGATGACCTTCATGATCGACCCGGGCTCGTAGGGCTGGGTCACCGCGAGGTCGCGGAAGTCCGCAAGGTTCGCCGATGCGAAATTGTTGGCGTTGTAGGAGGGGTACTGGGCCCACGCGTCAATGGCTCCCGTCTTGGTATCCATGATCATCAGGGTGCCCGACGTCGACTTCGACGAGATCACCCCGTTGGCAAGCGCGAGCTCGGCCGAGTACTGGATCTGCGAGTCGAGCGCCAGTTGCAGGTTATCGCCATTTTCAGCAGCAACCTTCTGTTGCTGGCCGAGCACGATCGCATTGCCGTTGACGTCGGTCAGCGTGGACTCGTGTCCGTTGACCCCTGACAGGATCGAGTTGTAGTACCCCTCGAGACCGTACTGACCGGCACCCTGGGCGTTGACGAATCCGAGCAGATTCGCCGCGAACGAGTCCCCGGGAACAGGTGAGGGCTCGTAGACGTTCTTCTGCGATGGGATGGTGCCGATCCCACTGAGTCCAAGCGCCTGGAGCTTGTCGTTGACATCCTGCGAGACGCCCTTGGCGAGATAGTCGAACTGATTGGGTTGGTTCAGAGCTCGCAGGACCTGCGCGGAGCTCGTCTGCAGGATCGGGGCGACGATGCCGGCAACCTGCGAGCGATCCGCCGCCGCCACCAGCGCCGGGTCTGCGAACACATCGAAGACCTGGACATTGCTCACCAGGACACGTCCGTTGCGGTCGAGGATCACGCCGCGGGTGGCATGGAGCGTGATCGACGATGTGTGCGACCGGGCGGCTGCGTGGGCAAGCGACTTTCCCTGGATCACCTGGACCTGCACGAGGCGGCCGAAGACGGCGGTTGCCATCGCGAGGAACGCGAGCACCAGCCACAGCCCGCGCCGGCGGAGGTCGGGTGCGTCAGAGAAGGCGTGCGCGTGCGCGGACCGCGCCGATCCCGGCGAGCGGCGGCGCGGATTCATCGACCCGTGCCGCTCCCGTCGAACGCGCCGTCGAGGGCCCCGACCAACTGTTGCAGGGTGCTGCCGGTGTCGCTCCCGGTCAGCTGCTCCGCGGGGGGCGAGGAGATCACGTTGTGTGGCGCGGCAACCACGAACGCCCATTTCGCGGCTGGCCGCATGCCCATGTCCTGGGCCGCGGCGATGATCCGCTCGGATGACTGAAGGCGCGAGAGCTCAGCGCTGAGCTGCGAGTCCTGGGCGACGAGCTGTTGCTGCTGCGCTGCGAGACGCGTCGCCTGGTAGGTGGCCGTGGTCACGTGCGCGGTCTGGTTGACGTACGCGATGCCGATCCCCGCGGCGATCGCGATCGCCGGGAGGAGCGGCAGGGGCGTGCGCGGTCCGCCCCGGCGGATGCGCAGCCGCCGGATCAGCGGCTCGAATGGCACGTCGTCGACGCCGGCAGCCGTCGAGGTCGACGCACGGTCGACGCCATGTGCAAAACGCAAGTTGGGCACTGCCCTGGTCTCCAGTGGTGAAACGTTGAGGTGGACGATGGAGGGGCACCGACGGTGCCGGGCCGGCGGACAGAAGTGTTGGCGGGGGGAGCGCGCTAGGGCGCGGCTCCCCCCTGGGTCGCGAAGTGAGGCGTGAGAGGTCGGGCGCCCGTCACCCGTCGGTGGCGAGCTTCTCCGCAACCCGCAGCCGCGCCGAGCGAGATCTCGGGTTCGTGGCCAGTTCGGCCGAGTCCGGCCGGATCACCTTGCGGGTGAGGAGAAAGAGTGTGGCCCGGTGGACGCAGGTGCAGTGGGGCTGTTGGGGCGGACAGACACAATTCTGAGCTGCGACGTGGAGTGCGTTCTTTACAAGGGTGTCCTCGAGAGAGTGGAAGGAGATGACCCCAAGACGCCCACCGGGCCGGAGGATGCTGATTGCTGCCTGCAGGCCTCGTTCGAGGCTTTCNNTGGTTCACCGCGATGCGAAGCGCTTGGAAGGTGCGCGTCGCCGGGTGAATCCGCTTCGGCCAGAACCGCCGCGGCACCACCTGCTCCACCAGCTCGCGAAGCTGGGTGGTGGTGGTGATCGGCGATCGCTCCCGTGCTCTGACGATCCGGCTCGCGATCGACCGTGCGAATCGCTCGTCGCCGTAATCACGGATCATCGATGTCAGCTCGTCCGCGGTCAGCGAGTCGATGAGGTGCGCGGCGGTCACGCCGGAGCTCGGGTTCATGCGCATGTCGAGCGGCCCGTCGAAGCGGAAGCTGAAGCCGCGGGCCGGGTCGTCGAGCTGGAGTGACGAGATGCCGAGGTCGAAGACGACGACGTCCGCCGCCGCCACGCCGAGGGCGTGGACGATGGCCTCGAGGTCGGCGAAATCACCCTGGGCGATCTCTACGGCGCCGCCAGCGCCGAAACGGGCGCGACCGGCGTCGACAGCGCTCTGATCACGATCGATCGCGATCACCCGGCCGCCCGGGGAGACGCGCTCGAGGAGCGCGGCCGTGACCCCGCCGGCGCCAAAGGTGGCGTCGACGGCGATCTGCCCGGGCCGGGGCTGCAGGCTCTCTATGAGGGGTGTGAGAAGGACCGGCCGGTGGCCCGCGCCGTCAGGCGACGGGGCACCGGGCGTGGCATCGAGAATCCCCGTGCCGGCCACGAACGACAGGGGGATGGTCATTGATCGAGGCGGATCCGTCTGGGGCGCTCACGCCGGGGACGGAGATGCGGACGTTCCGCGCTGATGGACCAGGTCCCAGACCTGGGTGAACTCGGCGGGGCTCAGGGCCGCCTGCTCGGAACGCCAGAGCTCGTCGGCGACGATCTCGACGCCACTGCCGATGCCGACGAAAACGACCTGGTCGACGATCTGGGCAAAGATGCGCTGCTGCGCCGAAAGCAGGAGGCGCCCCTGGGTGTCGACTTCGAAGAGCGAGCTGTTCCCGGTGAGCAGGCGCATGAACCGGCGCTCCTGGGCCGGTGTCTCGGCGGTGCGCAGGAAGAGATCCTTCTGCACAGCCCACTCGCTCGGGGGATAGATCATCAGGCGGCTCTCGGGCCCCGGCGCCACGACGCTGCCCTCGGGCAGGAGGCGGCGCAGCTGGGCAGGGATCGCGACCCGTCCCTTGTCGTCGATGTGGTGCCGGTACGTTCCGCACAACGTGACCGCAACGCCCATGTCGACCCGCGCCTGCTGCTCGAGCCTCGCCGTCGTCACGTCAGTATCCCCACTACTCACCACTTTTCTCCACCGGCGGGCCGAACCCTAACAGTTATGTGGTGAGGCGTCAACGCAAACAAATGTACGCTTCACCTCATGGCCGAGCGGCGGTCAGACGTCGTAGCGAGGCGTTTCCAGCAGGAGCGAGGACAGATCGGCGTCGCCGGCGACCTGCCCGGGCTCGGCGCCCCGCCGGAAGAGGACTGCCCCACCTGTCCCCCGCAGCCGCATCGCCGCCCCATCGATCTCCAGCCAGCTCTGCTCGCGGAGCGCGACCACGGTCGCGTCGTTCTCCTCGAGGAACTCCTTGAGCCGCTCCTCGCGAGTCTCGCCGACTCGCTCCTCGGGTGGCGGCGGGTCGATGTAGTGCGGGTTGATCTGAAACGGCACGAGGTTGAACGCCGTGAAGCTCGGTGGTTGGGCGATGGGCATGTCGTTGGTGGTGCGGATGGTCGGGCAGGCGGCGTTGGCACCGGCGCTCGCTCCAAAGTAGGGAATACCGCTGTCGATCGCGGATCGGACGGGGTCGATCAACTCGAGTCGATGCAGTGCATTGACGAGCCGGAAGCTGTTGCCACCGGTGACGAAGATCGCCTCGGCGGCGGCAATGGCGGCGGCGGGATCGTCCCGGGTGTGGATTCCCGTGATCTCGACGCCATGCGGGCTGAGCCATTCGCTGAACCGGGCAGTGGCGCGATCGTGATCGCTCTGCGCGTAGGGGATCATCACCGCCCGGCGGGCGCCGCGAAGACGTTCGATCACCGCCAGGCGAGCGGACGTGCCGTCACCACCGGCGTGGAGCAGCAATCGTCTCTGCAAGGTCGCGCGATCTCCCTAGGGGGTTGGCGTTGGTGAGCAGCCACAGAGGATAGACTCGAGAGGCAAGCCGGCCAGACGGTCGCGGACGCACGC
>PNBE01000087.1:0-21372 GCA_003135895.1 Candidatus Dormiibacterota bacterium | reverse complement strand
GAGACCGAGCGCTTCGGCGCTCAGGAGTTGCTCGCTCCTCGTGTCTCAGGTGGGCCGCTCGAGGCGCCGGGCAACCGGCGTCCCAGATGGATGACCGTCCCTCGTCTGCCGCGCGGGCGAGGACAGAACCCGGCTTATCGGCCGGCTTGCACTCCCCTCACGAGCCCAGCAGGCTCGCGACAGTCGACTCGGCGTTGCTCAGCAGCCCGGCCGCGGGCAGGCGCAGGAGCAGCTCGCGCCAGCCGGGTTCCCGCGAGGTGATGTCGGCGAGCAGCGCCCGCGCTTCGTCCGCTCTGCCGGCGTCGGCCATGAGAATCGCCGCCCAGAACGTGGCCTCGTCGTTCCCCGCTAGCAGCCTGCGCGCCTGCTCGTACGCCCGGAGACTTCCATTCATGTCCCCGGCGATCTCACGTTGCTCGGCGATCTCCATGTGCTGGTAACCGCGGTGGACCGAGAGCAGGCGGCGGAGCTCGCTCAGCGGGTCGATGGCGTCGTCCACGCGCAGGTCGACGACGCGATCCTGCCATGGTTGGCCAGAACCAGTACCCTTGACGATCAGCATCGCCGCCGACTGACGGCCACGAATGTCGCCGCCTGCGGCTTCCGCCGCGTCAAGTGCGGCCATCAAACGATCAGCGAGGTCGCCGCTTGACCCGTGGTACGCCTCGAGCATCGCCGGCCACACGCCGGGCCCGCGCATCATGTTCGCCTGGCACGACACACCGTCGGCGGTGACATGACCGGCGGCCTCGATGCACTGATCGCCGGTGTGTACGGCGACCCGTCCGCCGGCGTCGACGAAGGCGACCTGGCGGCGACTCTGGTCGGCGTCCGCACTGGTCAACGCCGCCAGCGCCGTCACCGGGTCGACGCCGAGGCGCATGAGCGCGAGGCCGCGCGGTCCGTATGCCGGCTCGGCAAATGACTGCGTGGCGATCGCTCCGACGCCGGATTCCGCCCAGGTCACCACCGAGCCGACCGAGAACCAATGGGATTGCACGGCAACGCCGAGGTTCCCTGTCTCGGAGTCTCGAGCCACGATCGAATAGGTCATCGCCCACTGCCTCCGCCGGCCTGGCCGGCCATGATCCGCTGCGTCTCCTCCACCGCGAGGCTGTCCACTCGTTCGTTCCCGGGGATGCCGCTGTGACCGCGCACGTGCTCGAATCGCACCCGAGCGTCGACGAGTGGATCGATGGTCGGGTAGAGGTCGAGATTCTTCTTGCGTTTCCACGATCCCGTCAGCCAGTTGATGACGCCGAGACTGTCGGTGCGCACCACGATTCGCCACTCGGGGTCGTCACCGATGCGCGCGCGGATTCGACGCAGCGTCTCGCGGACCGCCTTCAACTCCTCGCGGTTGTTGGTGGTGTCGAGCCCACCGCCGGCAGCTTCGTCGATGGCGCCGTCGGGCCACTCGATCCGGTATGCCCATGCGCCCGCACCCGGGTTCCCGGAGCAGGCTCCGTCTGTGTATGCGACAACCGTCTGGGTCATGGGGCAAGGATCCGGTCGCAGTTTGCGCACTGCGTGAGCCCGGTTCCGGTACGCACCGCACGCCGCTCCTCATTCGATACCGGCATGTGGCAGCCGGCACAGAACTCCCCCGCGAGCCCCGTCACCGCCGGGCGGCGGTGGGCGGCGATTCTCGCGTACAGCGAGAGATCGGCCGGGTCGGCATCCGCGCGCACGGCGTCGCGTTCGGCGTTCAAGACATCGCGCTCGGCGGTCAGTGAGGCGAGACGCGCGCGCAGCGGGTCCATCGAGTTGCTTCGCTGCGATTCGCGGGCGGCGACGCTCGCGGATGCGCCCTGCAGGTTCGCGAGTGAGAGGTCCACCTGCTCCATCCGTTCGAGAGCATCGTCTTCAGCCGTCGACAGCTTGGCGCGCATCGCCTCCAACTCGCGTTGCATCTCCATGAGGTCGGCCGGGTTGCGCACGGTGCCCCCGTAGAGGCGGCGGTCCAGGTCACGGATGCGCGCCTGAAGCGACGCCGCCTCGAGCTCTGCGAGCTTCGCGCCCGCGCCCAGCGTCCGGTGTGCCTCGTGCGCCGCAGCCTCGGCAGCGCGCAGACGATCAAGCTCGGGATCGCCACGGAGCGATGCTTCCACCGAGGCGATATCCGATGTGAGGGTCGCGATGCGATCGTCGATCTGCTGAAGGCTCAGCAGCGCTGACGCGCGACTCACGCGGCCGCCTCGTGCGAGACACGAACCAGCTGTTCCAGTGAGCGTCGTGCGGCCCCGGAGTCGAGCGAATGGCTCGCGACGGCAACCCCATCGAGCAGCGTGGTGACGTGGTCGGCTGCGAGCAGGACCGCTGCGGCATTCAGCAGCACGACGTCGCGACGCGGTCCGCGCTCGCCGTCGAGGACGGATCGTATGGTCGCCGCGTTGGCGTCGGCGTCACCGCCGCGCACCTCGTCGAATGGGGCAGGATCGAGACCCACGTCGCGAGGATCGAGAATGAAGTCGCGGACGCCTTCAAGGGTGACCTCGTAGCACTGTGCAGAGCCGCCGATGCCCAGCTCGTCGACGCCCTCGGGCCCGGTGAACACGAGTGCGTGGTGGTGTCCCAATCGATGCAGCACCTCGGCCATCATCGGCGCAAGCCTGGCGTTCGAAACACCCAGCGCCTGGTGGCGTACACGAGCAGGGTTCGAGAGTGGGCCGAGCACGTTGAACACGGTGCGGATACCGAGCTCGCGCCGGATCGGACCGACGTGGCGCAACGCAGGGTGAAAGTCGGGCGCGTAGAGGAAGCCGATCCCGGCCTCTGCAACGCAACGGCGAACGCCGTCCGGTGAGAGTGAGATCACCACGCCGAGTGCTTCGAGCACGTCGGCGCTGCCGCATCGTGATGAAGCCGCGCGATTACCGTGCTTGGCCACTGGACATCCGGCACCCGCAGCGACAAGCGCCGCGGCGGTCGAGATGTTGAATGTCCCCGCGCCGTCGCCGCCGGTGCCGCATGGGTCCACTGCTTCGACGGGCAGCTGGACGGGTGTCGCATGCGCGCGCATCGACTCGACCATGCCAGTGAGCTCATCGACGCTCTCGCCCTTGGTGCGCAGCGCGGCCACGAGCGCCCCCACCTGGGCGGGCGTTGCCTCGCCGTCCATCATGGTGTCCATCACCGCCCGAGCCGTCGCGACGTCGAGCGAGCGGCCGGCAACGACCGTCTCCAGTGCCTGCCGCATCACCTCCTCGCCCATCGCGGGCGACGGTAGCACCGAGCGTCACGAGGGCGATCCATATACTCGAAGGCATGACCGCCCGAACCCTCGCGCCCTTCGATCCCGACGCCGTCCGTCCCTGGCACCTGGGCGAGGGTCGCCGGGGCGCCCTGCTCATCCATGGGTTCGCGGGCACGCCACCGGAGTTGCGCCGTCTCGGTGAGGTGCTGGCGTCGGCGGGGTTCCGATCTCACGCACCGGTGCTCCCGGGGCACGGCACGACCCCGAAGGACCTGGAGCGGACGCGCTGGCAGGACTGGGCCGAGGCCGTCGAGGCCGCATTCGACGACCTTGCCTCGGAGTGCGACGACGTCGTGGTGGCCGGTCAGTCGATGGGTGGCACGCTCGCGCTCAACCTCGCCGCACATGACCTGCGTGTCCGTGCGGTTGCCGCGCTTGCAGCACCGATATGGCTGAGCGGTCCCCTGCCGCCGTTGCTCCCGCTGATCAAGCGTGTGGTGCGCTGGCATCGTGCCGGTGACGACGTCGACCTCTGGCATCCGGACGCGGTCGACGAGTTGTACAGCTACGGGATGCGCCCGACGCGGAGCATCGACGAGCTTCGCCGTCTCTGCGCAGTCGTCCGCAAACAACTTGCCGAGATCCGCGCCCCGGTGCTGGTCATGCACGGAGAACGGGATCGGTCCATCGATCCTCGATGCGCTTGGGAGATCGCGCGCCGGCTGATCGGCAGCGAGGCTGTCGAACTGAAGTTGCTCCCTCGAAGCGGTCACGCGATCTCCGTTGATGTCGACCGCGACAGCGTCAATGCCGAGATCCTGCAATGGTTCGAGCGCTTCGCCCCTGCTCCGCGCGCGGCTGCGACCGCAGGACGATGAGTCAACCGGATTCGCGCGTGGATTCCAGCAGACGAGCGGCGAGTTCCGGATCGAGGACAGGGTTCGCCGGAGGACCCGCGTCGAGGTCGCGATGATGTTTCGAGGTGTGGCGTTGCGGCGCCTGCACGGCTTCCCGCGCGGCGTCACGGATGACATCGCCGCACGCGGCGCAGCGCAGGACGGCAGCCGATGTGCCCTTGCCCGCGTATTCGCGATGCGAGAAGCGAAGTTCACCCCCACATTTCGCGCAGCGTCGTCGCGGCCTGGTCTCACGCCCGCTGTCGCCGGTCATGGGCGCAAGCGTACGGCGTCATCGACGCAGAACGGCGGGATACTCGCCGGATGACGACCGCGAGGCCCGTCATCGATCGATTGCGGCAGGCGGTTCGTGATCCGAGCGACGCAGCGGAGAGAGCGCCCGACGGCCTGCGGCCCGCATCGGTGCTGCTCCTCTGTGACCCGACGACAGCCGGGGTGCCGCTGCTCTTCGTGCTCCGATCCGAAGAGCTTCGCCAGCACCCGGGGCAGATCGCGTTTCCCGGTGGGGGGGCCGAGACCTCGGATGCCGATGTGGTGGCGACGGCGCTGCGCGAGGCGGGAGAAGAACTGGGGATCCAACCCGACAGCGTCGAGGTGCTTGGTCTGCTGACGCCCTTCTCGACAGTCGTGTCCGGGCGCTGGCTGACGCCTGTCGTCGGTCTGCAACGCGGACCCATCGACCTCCGGACCGACGACTTCGAGATCGCGGAATGGTTTCACGTCGACATCGCCGACCTCATGGTGGCGCCGCATACGGTTCGCGACATCGAACGCAATGGCATGCGCGGGAGCGTGCACTACTACGAGGCGTCGGGTCGCGTCATCTGGGGCGTCACCGGTGCGATCGTGCACGAGCTGCTCGAACGCCTGGGGAGGACCGACTGACGATCAACCCGCTGCGGCGACGATCTTTTGATCCTGCGCCAGCGCGACCGCGACGGCGAAAGCCGGGTCGACCGGCGCCGCGGAATTGACCACGAGGACCACGGCGATGACATCGCCGTCCTGGAACGCAACCCCGACCTCACTGTACCCGGTGGCGGTCTTTCCCACGAACTCATCGGCGGCGCACCCGAGGGTCGCCGGCGACGATGTGCTCGCGATCGTCGAAAACTGAGTCTTCGCCGCGTCGCGCAGCTGTGCGTAATCGGCGGCTGCGGTCTGGGTCGAGGCCTCGAGGACGACGTCATCCTCGATGCGATACGTGTTGCCGACAGTTGCAAAGCCACGTTGATCGGTATTGGTGATCTTGTTCATCTCACCGTCGCTGATCTGCTCCAGGGCCGGGCCGCCCGGCGGCAGCTCGCTGACGGTGAGTGAGAGTTGTGTGACGGGCGAAGTTGCAGCGTTGACCTGAGGGTTCGCGCATGGAGCTGCGGACGCTGACGCCGCCGGCAGTGCTCCCGTGGAGCTCGGTGCCGTGGGTGTGGCCGCTGCGGCGCCCCCGCATCCGGCGGTCGCTACCGCGATCGCGCAGGCGCCGATCACCAGTGTTGTACGCATGACGTTATCTATTCTCATCGACCCCTCCAGACCACCGTAGCACACGGTCCCAGAGTCAGCGGTACCGCGGATGCACCACAAACGGGTTGGCGCGCATCTCCTCATCGACTGTGGTGCGCTGTCCATGCCCCGGGTACACGACGGTCTCGGGGGGGAGCGTGTAGATGCGCTGCTCGATCGAAAAGATGAGCGCCGGCCACGATCCGCCGGGGAGATCGCAGCGACCGACGCCGCGGTTGAAGAGGGTATCGCCGGAGAGCAGATCCGGGCCGACTCGGAAGCACACCGAACCGCGCGTGTGACCCGGGGTGTGTATCACCTCGATATCCAGGTCGTTCCAGCGAAGCATCTCGCCATCCTGCAGGTCCTGCTCACAGACGACATCGGGGAGGTCGTCCGGCACACCTGGAAGATAGCGAACGGCCTCGAGCTGTTCGCGGTCGTCGGGGTGGATCGCGGCGTCGCATCCGAATGCGGCCTTGACGGCGGGGACGCCGCTGACATGATCCGGGTGACCATGGGTCAGCAGGATGCGGTCACAGCGCAGCCCGCGTTTCTCGAGCAGCGCGAGCGTCTGCGGATGCTGCAGTCCAGGGTCCACGATCAGCGCATCGGTGGTGTCACGACGGCGCAGCACGTAGCAGTTCTGGTCAAAGGTCGGATCAACCACGATGGCCAGCTCGACGAGGTCTCGCAGCGCGTCGGTCACGGCGGAAAGACTACGCCGGGCCGGCGTTGATCGGGCCCAGGACGTCCGCGCCCGTGATCGGGAGCACGAAACCCGCTCCCCGCCGTTCGCGCCGCCGCGGAGCATCCGACTCAACCAGAGCGCGGTCGAGCACCTCACCGACGTTGTCGACCGGCACCACCTCGATGGCTTCGAGGATCTCCTTCTCGATCTCGTAGAGATCGCGCAGGTTCTTGGCAGGCAGGATGAACGTCTTCAACCCGGAGCGATGCGCGGCGAGCAACTTGTCCTTGACGCCTCCGATGGGAAGCACCTTGCCGCGCAATGTGACCTCGCCGGTCATGGCGAGATCGCGGCGCACTCGGCGGGCGGATGCGACCGACACCATGGCCGTGGCCATGGTCACCCCTGCAGACGGACCGTCCTTGGGGATGGCACCGGCGGGAACGTGCACGTGGATCGCATGCGTATCGAAGAAGTCTCGTGGCGCACCGTACTCGACCGCGTGCACCTTCGCCCACGACAGCGCAGCCCGCGCTGACTCCTCCATCACGCTGCCGAGCTGTCCAGTCAGCACCAGGTCCGGCTTGGTCTCGATGGCGAGCGCCTCGACGGTGATGATGTCGCCACCGACCTCGCTCACGACAACGCCGGTGACAGCGCCGATCTCGTCCTGCTCCTGTGCCTCGCCGTAGTCATGGCGTTGAGGTCCGAGCAGGTCGGACAGGTCTTCTGGCGTGATGACCACGGGGGGCGTCGCGCCCGCTGCGAGCTTGCGCGGCACCTTGCGTGCCACCTCGGCGATGGTTCGATCGAGCTGTCGCACGCCGGCCTCGCGAGTGTATCCGTGGAGCATCGCGACGATGGTTTCACGCGGAATCTCCAGCTCATTGGCGTCGAGCGAATGCTGGTCGAGCTGTCGCGGGACGAGATGGCGCTCCGCGATCTGCACCTTCTCCTGTTCAGTGTAGCCGGTCATGCGGATGATCTCCATCCGGTCACGAAGCGGCGGGCTGATGGTCTCGGCGATGTTCGCCGTGGTGATGAAGAGCACCTGCGACAGGTCGTACGGAACCTCGAGGTAGTGGTCGCTGAATTCCCAGTTCTGCTCAGGATCCAGAACCTCGAGCAATGCTGCCGACGGGTCACCCCGAAAATCCGCGCCGACCTTGTCGATCTCGTCGAGCATGATCACCGCGTTGCGTGTCCCCGCCGTGCGCATCGACTGGATGATCCGGCCCGGAAGCGCGCCGATGTACGTGCGCCGATGACCCCGAATCTCAGCCTCATCGCGAATCCCACCAAGGCTCATGCGCACGAACTTCCGGTCGAGGGCGCGAGCGATGCTGCGGCCCAACGAAGTCTTGCCTACTCCGGGCGGCCCAACAAAGCACAGGATCGGAGTCTGCAGCGTTCGTCGTTTCGCAAGAGTGAGCGGAGCGGATACTGGCTCGTCAGGCGACTCAGGAGCGGGTGGCGACGCGGGGAGCAGCGCAGGCCGGAGGGCGGGCGACGAAATGTCCGCACCAGAATCGGACGACACAGGAGACCCGACCGCAGGACTGGGAGGGGTCCCCGCGTCGACAGGACCCGCGCTCTCCGACAGCGCCTTAAACCGGATCCGCTCGCGAACGGCCAACCATTCGAGGATTCGGTCCTTCACTTTTGTGAGGCCGTAGTGGTCTTCGTCGAGGATGGCGGCGGCGCGTTCGATGTCGAGCGTTTCGGCGGGGGGATCGACCCACGGAAGGTCCAGGAGCCAGTCGACCCAGGTGCGGACCATTCCCATCTCGGGGGAGGCACTGGGGATCTGCTCGAGGCGGTGGACTTCCTTGAGGACACGCTGCTTGACGTTGTCGGGCATGCCGGCTTTTTCGACGCGGGCGGTCAGGTCTTCATCGTCTTCACCGGCGTCGTCGAGCTCGGACAACTCCTTGCGGATGGCCCGCAACTGCTCGCGCAGGATGTGCTCGCGCTGCGAGTTGTTGATCGTCTTCTGGACGTCCTCGTGGATCTTGGTGCGCAGCTGGGCAACTTCGACCTCGCGGGCGAGCAGCGGGATGAGTTTGCGCAAGCGAGCGATCGTGTCCCTCTCCTGCAGCAGGGCGACGCGATCGTCGAATCCGAAATCGGGACAGGTGCTCGCGATGTCGGCGATCAACTCGGGCTGGGATGCGCGAGCCATGGCGACCGCGGTGTCGGCGCCGACCTGGGCGCCGGCGTTGACGTATTCGGCGAACAGGGTTCGAACCGAGCCGAAGAGCGCGTCCACCTCGGTCCCCTCGACAGGGGCAGGGGGGATCGGCGTCACCTTGGCGATCCAGGCGTCGCCTGAGGCGTCGAACGCATCGATGCGGACGCGCTCCTTGCCTTCGACGAGGGCGTGGGCGCCACCACCCGGGAGCCGCCGGAACGCACCGACGTGGGCGATGACGGCGATGGTGTGCACGTCGTCGATGGAGGCGTCGTCGCGNNAGGGTCAGCGAGACGGGTTCGGATGCGGCCGGAACTGGGTCGTCAGGCACTTCTGGCTCGACATCGGGCATCCGAACAGAATAGCCGGGGCTTTCCGGGGTCAAACCTCGATCGGAAGCCCTGTCTCCCAATCGCGGCGCCATGCCGCCGCGTAGTAAGCGGCCGCACCAGGGTGCTCGATCCGGAGCGCGGCCTCCCAGTTGCCGCCGAGCCCCGCCGCGCTCCAATTCGCAGAGGAGACGAGCACCGACCCGTCGGCCACCATGCCCTTGGCATGCCCCGAGGTCGAACGCGCCGGGTCCATGCGCCGGACCGCAAAGGGCAGTGCGGCCAGCCGCCTGGCATCCCTCGGGTCCGGGATCCCTCCGATCAGAAGCGCGCACGCGACGCCGCGTGACCGCGCCCGGGTCATGCGATCGAGCAGATCCCGAACCGCCACCGATTCGGGATGCACATAGGGGACGGTCACCAACACCCGCCTTCGCGCGGTGGTCAGCAGCACGCCGAGCGCTGCTCCGACCGCTGCGCCCCCGATGACCAGGCCAAGCCGGCGAGACCCCGTGCAGAGCACTCGCGGAGCAACCTGAGGCACCGGTATCCCCACCTCGGGCATCTCACTGTGGGCAGCGCCACCCCATCCGGGCGGCGGCACGATCCCCGCCCTCCAGTGAGCATCGAACGCATCCGCGGCGTCGCGATGCAGGCGCCTCGAGCCGGCAGCCGTCACCCACCATTCCCGGGTCCCGGCGAGCGAAGAGCCACGTGGAGGCATCCGAAGGTGAGGATCACGCGGCGCGTCCCGCCAGATGAGATTCCCGGTACCGACGGCCACCGTCGAGTCCACGACCAGCAGTTTGCCGTGGGCGGCATCTGCGCCCACCCCCGCGACGCGGCATGCCCCGCCGGCGGCTATCAGCGCCCGAGCCGTCGCCGCATTGCCGTCGGAGACATGCGCATCGAGCACCAGGCGGACACGGAGGCCGCGCTCAGCAGCCCGAACCAGCGCCCAGCGATACGACGGACCAACCTCGTAGATCGCTGCTTCAACCCTGCGACGCGCACCGCCGAGCAACCGCGTCAGCAGCGTTCCCGCGGCGTCCGGACCCAGCGCGCAGGTCGTCACGGTCATGGAGCGCCGGGCGCGATGACAGCAACGATCGGCACACCAGAACGCTATGTACCGGACACATCCTTGAGGCGGACGATCGTGGACTCGCCTGCCATGCCGCTTGACTACGCGGTCGCGGGGCCAACTCTCGCGGCAAGTTTCTGCAACTCCTCATGGTGCCTTTTGACATGTGCGACGACGTCATCGAGCACCGTGTCCTGCGCCTGGAGATGTGCTTGCAGTTGCAGGCATTCGCTGAGGATCGCTTCTGCGTCGTTGTACGTCTGCTCGGATCTCTTGTCGGCTGCTTTGCCCTGGATGTTCTGCCCCACGATGATGATCGGCAGCAACACCAACTGGATGAACGTCTGCGCGATCCAGGCCACGATGACGATCGCCTGCCCGCTGGAGATCGCTGCTGGGAGGCTGATCAGGGCGATGATCGTGAAGATGTACGCGCACCACATGGTCCCGACGACAGCGGTGATGATCAGCGCGACCCTACCGTTGACGCCGACGCGCGCGTCGTTGACCTTGACGGGCTTCTCGTGCTTGCGCTGCGCTATGCGCGGATGCGGACGGTGCTGAAACAGCTCTTCCACCCTTGGGATCGACGCCGGCTGCACGGGTTGGTCGGTCATCTCAGGTCTCCTCACTGGGCGCTCGGAGTTGCGCGCCCGAACGCGCGGTATCGTGAACGATGCGCGAGTGTTTGCGTGAACTGCCGGGCCGCAGATCAGCCTCGATGTCGCAACATCGCCGGCGGTCGCGAGCGGCGCAGGCTCCAGGCCGGTTGGCGCTCGACAAACTCGTACATCGCGGCGGGTCGTCCCGGGCCTCCCTTGGCGAGGGTCCCGGTGGCGCGAACCAGACCGGACTGCTCCAGTTCGCGTCGGAAGTTCGACGGTTCGTAGGTCACGCCGCTGATCGCCTCGAACACGCGCCGTGCCTGCGGCATGGTGAATCGCTCGGGGAGCAGCCCGACCGCGATGTTCGACCACCAGAGCTTCCCGCGCAGGCGGTCGACGGCATCGACGACGATGCGCGGATGGTCGAAGCCCAGGGGTGGGAGCGCGTCGACAGGTTCCCAGCGCGCGCTGGACTCCTCCGCCCGTAGCACGGCCGCATCGATGAGGGCGAGATACGCAACCGTCGGGATCCAGCCACGAGGGTCGCGCTGGGGATCCCCGTACGTCTCCAACTGCTCGAGGTAGACGGCGCCGACGCCGGTCTTCTCGGTGAGCTTGCGCTGGGCGGTCTCCTCGGGCCGCTCGCTCGGGCTCATGAACCCTCCGGGAAGCACCCAGGTCCCCGCAAACGGCGCCTCTGCGCGCTGCACGAGGAGCACATGGAGCCTTCCTGAAAGCGGAGCGAGCACGACGGGCACGGCATAGAGGCCCGCTGGAGCCGGAAACCCCGACGAGTTGACGGCGGTCATGCCGGCGGCACCGCCGCCGTCTGGACCTGTTGGCATCGCGATTGATTGTGGCGACGCGCTAGGCTGCACGTCGATGGAGAGCGGGAACATCACGACGGCGGATGGCTTCCGCACCGGCTACACCGAGATCTTCTCGAACGTCGGCGCGCTGGCCGGATCGCTCGACAACGAGCGGGCGATGCTGCCGACGGGGTGCCCCGGGTGGACGGTCCGTGACCACGTCGCCCACATCACCGACCTGGAAAGCATCCTCATCGGGCGGCCGCGCCTCGACCACGCAGTGCCCGAGGGCCTCCCGTACATCCGCAATCAACCTGGGATCTTCATGGAGATCGGCATCGACGCCCGCCGGGGCGTGCCGCTCGCCGACCTCCTGGCCGAGTATCGCGAGGTGGCGGCGGAGCGCCTGGCTCGTCTCGCGCCCCTAGAGGATGCGCAGCTCGACGAGATGGGGCGCGGATTCTTCGGTGAGTCGAAGGTCCGCTCGCTGCTTGCCATTCGAGTATTCGATCTATGGGCTCACGAGCAGGACATCCGCCGCGCGCTGAGCGAACCCGGTGGACTCGACGGCGTCCCCGCGGCGCACAGCCGGGAGCGGATGCTGATGGGAGCGGGAAACGAGCTCCAGGAGCGGATCGCGCCCCCGGCCGGAACCGTGATCGTGTTCGACATCACCGGTCCCGGTGGCGCGCTGCGCTCGATAACGTTTGACGGAGAACGAGGCCGCGCCGGAGCGACGGTTCCCGATTCGCCGGCATCGACGCTGCGCCTCGATCTGCCCACCCTGACCGTCCTCAGCTGCGGTCGAAGCGACGACCAAGGCGCTCGCTCGCGAGTTGTCGTCGAAGGTGACCAGAACTTGGCGGCGCTCGTGCTCGAGGACCTGGCGGTCACGCCGTGAGCAGACGTTTGCTCGCGGCAGCGTTCGTATCGCTGCTGATGCTGGCCGGCTGCGGGCTGCAGCAGGACCTATCCTCGGTACCGAACATCGGGAACGGACCCACCGGCCCGGCGACCCCGATCACCGCCCCGACGCTGTCGGGCAGTCAATTCGACTGGTCCTCCACTCACGGACACATCGTCGTCGTCGACTTCTGGGGCTCCTGGTGTGGTCCGTGCAACGCCGAGCAGCCGGGTCTCGACACGCTGGCAGCACAGTGGTCGCCGAGAGGCGTGCTCTTCCTCGGGGTGGACATGGCCGAGAGCAGCGCCAACGGAGCCGCTTACGAGCGGAGCTACAACGTTCCCTATCCGAGCGTCAACGACGCGAGCGAAGTCATAGCGTCGGAGTACAACGTGCCAGCTCCGCCCGTGGTGATCATCATCGATGCCAAGGGCAACATCGTCGATCGCTTCCTCGGGACCCTCTCCGGGTTGAGCTCCGACCTGACCCGGATGACCTGATGCCCCAGATCACCGTCTACGGCGCGCCGTGGTGCCCCGACTGCAAACGCGCAAAGCGATTTCTGGCGGAACAGCGGGTCTCGTATGACTGGGTCGACATCGACCAGGATGCCGCCGGCCTCCAACACGTCGAGGAATTGCAGAAGGGCGGGCGCTCGATTCCAACGATCGTCTTCGACGGCACGGAAGTGCTCATCGACCCGACCAACGAGGAGCTGGCGCGCAAGCTCGGGCTGACCCTCGAGGCCAAGCGCGGTTGCTACGACCTCGCGATCATCGGCGGCGGTCCGGCCGGACTCGCCGCCGCGATCTATGCCGCGCGAGAAGGCATCGATGCCGTCGTGGTCGAGCGCAGCGGGCTCGGTCGCCAGGCCGGTGTCACCGAACGGATCGACAACTACCCCGGATTCCCAGAGGGCATCGGTGGTGCTGATCTCGCCGAGCGCTTCATCGCTCAGGCCCGGCGCTACCAGGTGGAGCTCCTCAGTGCCGTGAGCGTCGAGGCGATCTCCGCGGATGGCTCCGAGGCGAGCGACATCTGCCTGCGCCTGGCGAGCGGCCAGGAGATCGAGACGCACGCGACGCTCATCGCCACCGGATTGTCCTATCGACGCCTCGGGGTTCCCGGCGAGGACGACCTCATCGGCGCCGGCGTCCACTTCTGCGCCACGTGTGACGGCCCCTTCTACCGCGGCGCCGACGAGCTTCTGGTCATCGGTGGCGGAAACTCGGCGCTCGAGGAGGGGCTCTTCCTGACGAAGTTCGCCAAGCGCGTCCGCATCGTCCAACGCGAGCCGGAACTGACAGCCTCCCGCCTCCTCCAGGACAAGGTGAACAACGACCCGCGGTTTGTAGTGCATCGCAACACCGAGATCGTCGAGCTCGCAGGCAAGGGCCGGCTCGAGTCGGTCCGGCTCCGCGATCGAAGCACCAGAGACGAGCAGGTGGTGACGCCGCGCGCGGCATTCGTCTTCATCGGACTCGACCCCAATACCGCGTTTCTCCGCGGCAGCGTGGAGCTCGACGCCCGAGGCTTTGTCGACGACAAGGGCGGCTTCAAGACGTCGATTCCCGGCGTCTTCTCCGCCGGGGACGTCCGCCGTGGCTCGACCAAGCAGCTGGGGTCGGCTGTCGGGGACGGCATCGCGGCGCTGATCGCGATCCGAGAGTACCTCCAGGAGCATCACGAGGTGGCCCGGCACGCCGAGGACTGACCGCGGTCGCTTGCATCCCGCGTGGTCTC
Organism: Candidatus Dormiibacterota bacterium; assembly: GCA_003135895.1. Lineage (GTDB taxonomy): Bacteria > Chloroflexota > Dormibacteria > Aeolococcales > Aeolococcaceae > Palsa-851. The sequence continues at coordinate 7,400 of PNBE01000087.1, read as the reverse complement.
CCTCCGCGCCCGGGTCACCGCCCTCGACGCGACGCTCGGGATGGCCCAGGACGACCTCGGCCTGCCGAGGCTCGTACTGCTCGAGCTTGAGCATGCGATGGCGCTCGCGACCGCGGAGATCGAGTGGATCCGATCGATCATCGCGGACATGCAGACAGGGATTCTCGTCTGGAACGACGAGTTGATCCGAGCCCATTTCGAAGCGATGCATGCCGCCGACGCGGAGCGTCGCAATCGTCATCGAGACCACCATCTCGCCAAGCTGCTGCACCCAGCGCGCCGCGAGCCCGCGGGACACACCACCGGGGAGGAGACACCATGATCGAGACGCACAATCTGCGAAAGACATTCAAGTCGCGCAAGGGCGCGGTGGAGGCAGTCGCCGGGGTCGACCTCGACGTCAAGAAGGGCGAGATTTTCGGCTTCCTCGGTCCCAACGGGGCGGGCAAGACGACAACACTCCGGATGCTGTCCACGCTGCTGCCCCCGACGAGCGGCGAAGCCACGGTCGCGGGCTACGACCTCCTGCACAACGCCGCCAAGGTGCGCTACGAGATCGGCTACGTGAGCCAGGAGGGCAGCAGCGCGCCCGAGGTTCCGGGGCGCAGTGAGCTGATCATGCAGGGGCGGCTTTACGGCATGAACAAGGCGCGAGCCCAGCAGCGCGCCATCGAACTGATCACTGCGCTGGAGCTCGCCGACTGCGCCGACAGAGCGACGAAGACCTATTCGGGTGGCCAGAAACGCCGGCTCGACATCGGGATCGGCCTCATGCACCTGCCCCAGCTGCTCTTTCTCGACGAGCCCACCACCGGCCTCGATCCGCAGAGCAGGGCGCGGATGTGGGAGGAGGTGCGCAAGCTGCGTGACATCGGAACGACCGTGTTCCTCACGACCCATTACCTCGAGGAGGCCGACGCGCTCTGCGATCGAATCGCGATCATCGATCACGGCAAGATCGTCGCCCTCGGCACGCCCGACGAGTTGAAGCGCGAGGTCGCCGGCGACGTGGTGGTGGTGGGCACTGACGACGCGAGTGATCGCGTGCTCCATCTGTTGCGCGGCCAGCCGTTCGTCCGTGAGGCCACAGTTGGCGACGGCCTGGTACGTCTGTACGTCGACCGCGGCGAGACCGCGATGCCGCAGATCCTGCGTGTGCTCGACGCCGAGGGTATTCCACTCGCATCGCTCTCGTTGAATCGTCCGAGCCTCGATGACGTGTTCCTGCGCCAGACCGGGCGTTCGCTGCGCGACGCGGCATAGGAGGGAAATCGCAATGAAAATGCTCAGAGACACGTGGCTGATGTTCCAGCGATATCTCATGGTCTTCCTGCGCAACCCCGCGTGGGTGGTGATCGGTGTGCTCCAGCCGGTGCTCTACCTGGTGCTCTTCGCGCCGCTGCTCAAGTCACTGACCGAGACGCCCGGATTCCCGTCCGGCGGGGCCTACAACGTGTTCGTGCCCGGACTGCTCATCCAGCTCGGGCTGTTCGGCGCGAGCGGTGTCGGCTTCGGGCTGATCGCGGAGCTGCGCGCCGGCGTGATCGAGCGTTTTCGGGTGACTCCGGTGAGCCGGTTCGCACTGCTGCTCGGGCGCGCGCTGCGCGACATCCTCACCCTGGTCGTGCAGTCCCTGATCCTGCTCCTGCTCGCGATTCCGTTCGGGCTGCACCCGACCGTGTCCGGCGTCTTCGTGATGCTCGGTCTGGTCGCGCTGATCGGCCTGGGTATGTCGTCGCTCGCGTACGCCGCTGCGCTCGCGTTGAAAAGCGAGGATTCCTACGCGCCACTCATCTTCACGCTCTCTCTGCCGTTGCTGCTGCTCAGTGGCGTGCTGCTGCCGTTGCAGCTCGCTCCGGAGTGGCTGCAGCACATCGCCCAGGCCAACCCGCTCTCCTATGCGGTGACCGCCGCACGCGATGTCTTCAACGGCCATGGCGCAGACCCCGACGTGTTCAAGGGACTGGCGATCATGGCCGCGCTGGCGGTGGTCGGTGTGCTGGTGGGCGCTCGCCGCTTCAGCCGGGCGATCGCCTGAGCTCAGAACCCTGAGGCGATCTCGTCGCGACCGAGGAATGCCTGGACCGAACGTGCAAACGCGAGGTTGAAGGCATTCCTCGACGCGGCGTCCTCGTCGGGACTCACGGCCGCGACCTTCTGACGGCGTTCGATCCACGGTGGCATGGAGCGCCCGATGAGGTCGTTGTCGATGCGCAATGCCACGAGGTCCTGCGACTCCTCCTCCACCTCGATCGACACCTGACGGACCACGCCGAGATGATCGACGAGCTTCCACGTTCGCGACCAGCACCGCTGCGGCGCGATGCCGGGAGAGTAGGTGAGCCGCACCGGGTCGGTGACCAGCGTCGTGTCGCGCGACCGGGCGGCGGCCTCGAGCGCCGCACGGATCGGCGCGTCGAGCTCCTCACTCACCCATCCGACCAGGGAGGGAGCACGGTTGTCGAGGTCGGGGAGCGCCAGCTGATAGAACCCGTTCGAGAGCGCGGCAACTGTCCCCGCATGGCGCCGGCAGTAGGCGGTGTCGTCGAAGATCGCGCCGTGCTGAATGCACCAGGTGGTGGCGCACACACGCTGCCTGCGGTCGGCATAGGCGCATCGGATGGTGACCCGCCGGGCGCAGCCAGGTTGCGTGCAGCGCTCGCGGCCGGACGGCCGCCGGAGCGCCGAGCGCAGGTTCCACATGCGGTCGAATGACGTCACAGGGAGCTGCCTCCTTGCGGCGCATTTTATCAAAGAGAACGCACCTAACGAATCGAGCGCACGAGATCGGTCAACCGGTGAGTGCGGGGGCGTCCTCGAAGCACGACCGGACCACGGCTCCAAGCCCTGGCAGGCTGAACGGCTTGGTGATCAGGTGGTTGGCGCCGGCCAGTCGCGCGCGCTCGACATCCTTGTCCGCCGAGAGCGACGTGAACACGAGCACTGGCATCGACTGGGTGGCGGGCTGCGAGCGGATGTGGCGGCACACCTCGATCCCGTCGACCCCCGGCATCATCACGTCAAGGATCGCCAGGTCGAACTGTTCGGTCTCGAGCATCGCGATCGCCTCGGTCCCATCCGAAGCCTCGCGCACCTCGAATCCTTCCATGCTGAGATACAGCCCGACGACGTGCAGCAGGCGCGGTTCGTCGTCGGCGAGAAGGATGCGCTGCTGGGTCAACGGTGGCGGCCTCCCGGGCGCGTGGACAGGTGCGTCATCGCAGTATCGAGCGCAGGATCGATTCGATCTCGGCGACCATCGTTCCGTCACCGGGTGGAGACATGTGGCGCCGACGCGGGTGGTTCCGGGTACCGCTGTGCTGGATGATGTGGTCATGGCGGTCCCACGGGCACACGATGAGCACGGAGGCTCGCCCGCGCGTGTCTGACCCGGAGGCACCGCGCCACGCCCCGCCCCGGATCCTCACGGAACCCCGCCGTCCGGCGCGTATCCGAGCGCTCCATGCGGCTCCGTGGCTCGCGGTGGGCACGGTGTGCCTCGGCGCTTTCATGGGCCAGCTGGACGCGAGCATCGTGGCCACGGCGCTTCCAGTCATCCGCACCAACCTACACGCATCCATCGCAAGTGTCGAATGGGTCGTGCTCGTCTACGTGTTGGTTCTCGCGGGAACGGTCGCGGCAGTGGGCAAGATCGCCGATCGAGTCGGCCGGAAGCTGCTTTACACGTATGGCTTCGGCATCTTCGTCGCCGGTTCCGCCGCATGTGCGCTGTCACCGTCGCTCGGCGTCCTCGTGCTGGCGCGGCTCATGCAGGCGATCGGCGCCGTGATGCTCCAGGCCAACTCGTACGCGCTGATCCGCGACGTCCTGCCCGCCACCCGGCTCGGCACCGGACTCGGTATGCAGGGCGCCGCGCAGGCGGTGGGGCTCAGCGTCGGACCGGCGCTTGGGGGTGCGCTGACCGCGCTGGGCGGATGGCGCCTGATCTTCCTGGTCAACATCCCGATCGGACTGATCGGGCTGGCGCTCGGATGGTTCCTCCTGCCGAGAAGCACCCAGCACGACCCGGAAAGCCGCATCGACCCTTCCGGGACACTGCTGCTCGCCGCGATCCCGGCAGCCGTATTGGGGGCTCTGTCGTTTGCGGCCGAGTCGGGCACACCCGGATGGGTCGAGCCGGCGCTCGTCGCTCTCGTCTGCCTCCTTGTCATCGCGGCTGTGGCGCGCCAGCGGAAGGCTCCCGGCTCCGTGCTCGACGCCGCCCTGGTCCGGGTGCCCGCGTTCGTCGCCGGTGTCAGCGCGGCGCTGCTCTCCTACGTGGTCCTCTTCGGCTGCCTCGTCGCCGTCCCGTTCCACCTCGAGAAATCGCTCCACGTCGGGCCGGCCACCGCCGGACTCGAGCTCAGCGCCCTGCCGGTCGCGCTTGCGGTGGTGGCTCCGCTGGGCGGCGCGATCCGAGACAGGATCGGGCCGAGGGTGCCGACCGGCCTCGGCATGCTCCTGGCGGCCGCTGGGATGGCGCTGCTGGCTGTCTCGGCGACCCGCATCGATCTGATAGTGGTTGCGCTGGCCATCGCCGGCGCCGGGATGGGACTCTTCGTGGCCGCCAACAACGCGGCGACCATGTTCGCCGCGCCCCGGCAGCGCGCGGGAGCGGCGGGCGGGCTGCTGAACATGGGGCGCGGTCTCGGGACCGCACTGGGCGTGGCCCTGACATCGATCGTCTTCGCCTCGGGCCACGGCATCACCTCGGTCGCGGTGCTGCTGCTCGTGGTGGCAATCCTCGCCGGGGCAATCAGCGTGACCTGGTCGCCCGCCGTCCGACCGGCCTCATCGGTCTGAGGGATCACCCGCCGGGTACCAGTGGGTCGGGCGGGCATCATCGCGTCGCACCCGCCCCGAGCTCTCGAGGAGCACCAGGTGCGCAAGCGTCTCGCCGATGGCGGCGCGACGCATGAAGCCGACGATCTGCGACCAGTCGCGGGACCATCGCAACCGGAGCGTGACCTCCCAGCAGGTGAGGCCGGGAGTGCCGCTGACCGCCGCATGGGTCTCATCGAGCCGGCGGCGATGGTGGTCGAGCAGCTGGTCGACGCGCGTATCGAGGCCGCGGAATCGCCACTCGTGGGCCGGGAGCACCTCGTCGATGTCGAGGTCACGGACCGCGTGCAGCGCGCCGAGGAAATCCGCGAGCGGATTGATCGGCTGCTGCACATGCACCGCCACGCTCGGACTGATCCGTGGAAGCACGTGGTCACCACTGAAGAGCAGGCGGCGGCCGCGATCATGGAAGCACACGTGCCCCGGGGAGTGGCCAGGCGTGTGCAGCGTGACCAGGTCCCACCCAGGGAGCGGCACGGTTGCCTTGTCCTCGAGAAGGACATCGGGCTCGGCGACGGCCACGAACTCACGAATCCCCATCGACGCGCCGGTGAGCTCGCCGCGCATCTCGTCGGGGACACCGGCGTCGACGAGCAGCGCGTCCATGCTCTCGATGAGGGTCTCGATACCGCGACCGTAGCGAGCGGGAATCAGGGCGGCGTCCGCCGGATGGAGCGCAACCCAGGCGCCGGAAGCTTCACGCAGCCGGCCCGCGAGCCCGTAGTGATCCGGGTGGATGTGCGTGATCAGGATTGCCTGCACGTCACTCACGGTGTATCCCGCCACACCCATCCCGGCCACGAGTGCCGTCCACGCCTCCTCGGTGCTCCAGCCCGTGTCGATGACGGCGACCCCGGTGTCCAGCTCGAGCAGGTAGACCAGGACGTAGCGGAGCGGATTGTTCGGCAGCGGAACGGGGATCGACCAGAGGCCGGGCCGGACCCGTTCGACGTCGGGGAGCCCCACGGACTCCCACGAACGCCGCTGACCGGTCCCGGTGACCTCGATCCCTGCCAAGAACGCCTCAGTGGCCGGCGTTGATGGGGTTGGCCGCGAGGTGTTCCAGGAACAGGTCCTCGACGTCATCCCAGTGTTCGTCGGGGATCCAGTGCGATCCACCCTCGAGCTCGAGGAGGTGATAGCCGCCGGTGCAGTGATCGGCGGTCAGCTCGGTCGCCTCGCGCGTGAACACCGGGTCCTGGTCGCCCCAGACGTGCAGCACCGGGACCCCGACGGGGGCGGAATGTCCCCGCTCGGTGCCGAGCGCTCGGTACCAGTTGAGAGCACCGGTCGGACCGATCTTTCGAAGCGCCTCGATATCCCGGTGCGCATGCGCCGGGCTGAGACCCGTGGCCGTGAGCAGCGATTCGGCGACGATGCCGCCCGCGGCGTCGATCAGCGATTCCGGAATGAGCGGCAGACGGAGTATCGGGATATAGGCCATGCGCACCCGCTGCTGCGGTCCCCGGAGTGCCTGGCGCAGCGCGGCGGTATGCGGCGTCGACACGGCGCTGAGCGACGCCACCGCCTCGGGGTGTTCCCCGGCGAGCGTCCAGGCGACAGTCCCGCCCCAGTCGTGCCCGACAAGGTGGAACCGATTTCTTCCCAGCGCACCCGCCATGGCCAGGACGTCTTCGCACAGCTCGGAGAGCCGGTAGGCCTCGACGCCTTCAGGACACGCCCCCTCCGAGTAGCCGCGCTGGCTCGGAGCGACGGCTCGATACCCCGCGCCCGCAAGACCGTTGAGCGCGTCGTGCCAGCATGTCCCGGTCTGGGGGAAGCCGTGGAGCAGCATGACGAGCTCACCGTCTGTCGGGCCGGCGGTGAGCGCATCGAAACGCAAGCCCCGCGCCGCTACGGTCGTGTGCCTCATAGCCACTGCGATGGAGCGTAGCAGGCGGCCGGGCCATGCTCCGCTCACACGCGCCCTTCATGCACCATGCCCCCATGACCGATGCGCTGTTCACGCCCCACAAGCGCGGGTATGTGCCCAGTGAGCACGCGCGCGGACCGTGGGATCGGGCGGCCATGCATGGCGGCCCGCCGGCCGCGCTCATGGCCGGGGTGATGGAGGCGCTGCCCACCGAGGCGCCGATGGCAGTCGTCCGGGTTACCGTCGAGATCTTTCGACCGGTGCCGCTGCGACCGGTCGAGGTGTCGGCGCGCATCGAGCGCGAGGGCCGCCGCGTTCAGCTGCTGACCGCGACCCTCACCGACGGGAACACCGAGCTCTGCCGCGCGACGGCGTGGCGCATGCGCGTCGCGGACCTCGACCTCGGCGAGCAGCCGCCGCTTGCTGTGCCGTTCGCGGGTCCGGACGCCTCAGCCGCACATATCCCCGACAGTGAGGATCCCGCGTTCCACCGCACCGGCGTCGAGATGCGCTACGCGCACGGCTCGTTCATCGAGCAGGGACCCGCGACCGTGTGGATGCGTCTCGCGATTCCACTGGTCGCAGGGCAGACGACGACACCGCTGCAGCGTGCGGTCGCGGCGGCCGATTTCGGCAACGGCGTCGCGTCCGCGCTGCCGTGGGGACAGTTCCTGTTCATCAACAC
>PNBE01000021.1 GCA_003135895.1 Candidatus Dormiibacterota bacterium | reverse complement strand
TCCGCGCATCAGCTTCGTGCTTCAGGAAGGCGAACTCGTCTGCCGGCAGCCGCAGAGAAAGAACTGTCATGCCGGACGGTTGGGGTGCGACGTCCTCCGGAGAGGACTCGTCCCACTCTCCGGGGTCGTCTAGATGGGCGTCGTGGTAGTTGGCGCCGCGGGGTTTATCGCTCATAGGTCTTTCGTTCGCCATCCGTGCTCCTCCTACCTGTGACTGGTCGCCAGCGACCGGGCTCCGCTGTGCGGGCTACCACGATGGTGAGCAGCTCGCCTCCGTTCCCACGGCCGATGAATTTGTACTCACCGGACCCCGCCCGCTTGTTCCTCAACGTTGTAATACGGGAGGTCAGCATAGCATTCACGTCGCTCGCGTCAAGTCCATGCTCGGCCAGGTGTGTCACGTTGCCATCGTCCCATTCGAATTCAGCGATGAGCACGACGGTTCCGTTTCAGAGTGGCCACACAGTGTATTATAGCCGTATGACAGACGTAGGGCATGAAGCCACAACCGCTGCAACGCATCGCCAGACCCAGATCGAGTACGTGGTTCTCTGTGATTCAGCTCAGACCACTCAGGAAGGGAAGTTGTACGTCCTCGGTGGCGGTTGGTCTCACATCTTCCGCGTGGTGCCACCGGCGGGAGCACCGGTCGCAGCACCGCCCACTCAGTTCGCAATCGCTGCGTCGTTTCTCATCGATTGGCTCGACGCTAACCGCCCGATCGGAATTCGAGTGACGGTTGAACACCAGGACGAGCAGGCTCCGCTGTACGAGGCGAAGGCCCAGCTGACAGCCGGACGCCCGCCCATTGCTGCCCCGGGTGACCCGCTGCGAGCACTCATAGCGCTTCCGGTGTTGATGAATTTTCCCGCCGCCGGCTCGTACTGCGTTCGGGCTCAGATGGAAGGTGCCCCCGCCGACGAAGTCGTGCGCTTCCAGGTGGGCGATGCCATGATGGCGATGATTCCCGGGCAATAGCCGGCGTGTAGATGATGGCCGCCGCGCCGCGAGTTGCTGTTCTTCAGAGGAGGTCGCAGCACACGGAGTCACGGTCGACGTGTGCGCCGAATACGCGACGACCCGAATTGGCCCGCGCCGGCGTGAGCGGACCCGCTCGTAGCGTACGGCCTCCGAGCCCCGACCGGTGCTTTCGCACAGCGCGTGTGCTGGCTCAGGCGCGGGGCCACACGGACCACGGCTGTTGCTCGTCTTCGACGGTTGTCTCGCGGTGTCCACCATCGCGAGGGAACTAGTCAAACGGGCACTCTCGGCCCGCCTCGTATTCGAATTTGTACCCGCGCCCTCGCACGGCAGAGGTCAGGGGTTCGAATCCCCTCCGCTCCACTCTTGAATTTCGACAAATGTTTTCCGCCCCGAAGCAGAATCGGGTTGTTCCACTGCACTCGATCCAAGCTGGTGGACACGACGTGCTTGGCAGGCCGTTCAGGCGGTTTGCGCGTCGGTCGTTGGGGTCAGTGACCTGTGATCGATACCGTGAGCCGCATCACAACTCTCCTCGTAAGCCGTCATCGGTAGCTCCAGCAACGCTATTGCTGATCTTTTTACGCTGATTGCCGTATCACAGGCCCATGACCACCCACTGGGCCGAGGACAACGCGTGATCTCGCCACTTTCCGGCGACGACACGCTCGCGGATCGGCAAACCTACCTTCGCAAGCGTCACGCACGCCGGTCGGGCACCCGGCGACGCACCGCGAGCTGGATCATCGGTGGTGCTGTCGCCTGTTGTCTCTGCGTCGCCGGACTCGGGGGCCTGCTCTTCGGATCGTAGTCGCTGCGGACTCAGACTTCGACACATGAAAAAAGGGGCTGACACGTGATCGTTCTTGGCGTCATTCTGCTCATCATCGGCTTCATCGCAACCATTCCGATCCTCTTGACCGTCGGGATTGTCCTGCTCATCGTGGGACTCGCGCTTGAAGTGCTTGGATCGACCGGTCGTGCGGTCGGTGGTCGCCGTCACTACTACTGAAACCTACAGGCCTCGTCCAGCCGCCCACCGTTGTCGATGGCGGGTCAGCTACCGCCGGGCGAGCGCGATCCCCTCACGACGGCCCGATCTGGGCGAGCCGGGGAACGACCTTGGCGAGCTCCCTCGCCGACGCCACCGGGTCGGGTGAGGTGTTCCGGACCCCGACCATGGCGATCCCGAGCTTGGCGTACTCCTCCATCTCCCGAAGGAACCCGTCGAGGTCCTTGGTGGGGTCGGAGCCGCCCTGGATGGTCTTCTTGATGGTGGCGATGTCGCGGCCCTCGTCCTCGCAGTGCTGGGCGAGAATGTCGAGCTTGCGCTTCACCTCGACGGGACCGATGGCGAAGAGGTTGCACGCGTCCGCGTAGCGAGCCACGAGCTTGAGCGTCTTGCGTTCGCCGCCACCACCGATGAGGATCTTGGGGCGGGGTTGCTGGATCGGCTGCGGATGGCAAAGGGTCTCGGCGACGTGGTAGTGCTTGCCGTCGTACGGCCCGTCGTTGTCGCTCCACATCTGATTGCAGATCTGCAGCGTCTCCTCCAGCCGTTCGAACCGCTCGGCGATCGGCGGGAACGGCACGCCGAGCGCGCGGTGCTCACGCTCGTACCAGGCGGCTCCGATCCCGAGCATGGCGCGGCCGCCGGAGACCACGTCCAGGGTCGTCACGGTCTTGGCGAGCAGGCCCGGGTACCTGTAGGTCACCCCGGTGACCATGAGTGACAGAGTGATGCGTTCGGTCTTGCCCGCGACAAAGCCGAGTGACGTGTACCCCTCCATCATCGGGTCCTGGGCAGTGGCGAACCCCTCCATCTGGAACCAGTGATCCATCATCGTGAAGGTCGAGCAACCGGCCTCCTCGGCGGCCTGAGCGGTCGCTGCCAGGGTCGGACCGATGGCCTTGCTCCCGCCTGGGAGGGTGAAGTTCATGAAGTGCAGTGCGAGTTCCATCGATTGACTCCTGCGATTGGGTCCTGGCAGCGTGCTGACTCGGTGATGCAACCGCTGAGGCAACAAGGCTAGTGGAAGGCGCCTAAACGGCGTTCTACGCATTCCGGCTGGCGTCACGTAGGCTACCCAGGAGCCATGCGGGCGTCAAAAGAGGACTGACTGTGAATCATTTCGAGGGCCGGACCATCCTGCTGACCGGAGGCACCGGCTCCTTCGGCCAGCACTTCACGCGCACCGCGCTGGCGAAGTGGAATCCGGCGGCCATCCGTATCTTCAGCCGCGACGAGCTCAAGCAGACCGAGATGGAACGGAAGTTCGACGATCCACGGCTCCGCTTCTTCATCGGCGACGTCCGCGACCGTGACCGTCTCCGCCGAGCCATCGAGGGCGCCGACGTCGTCATCCACGCCGCCGCGCTCAAACACGTGCCGGTCTGCGAGTACAACCCGTTCGAGGCCATCAAGACCAACATCCTCGGCACCCAGAACGTTGCCGAGGTCTGCCTCGACGCCGGTGTGCCCCGGGCGATGGCGCTGAGCACCGACAAAGCGGTGAGCCCGGCAAACCTCTACGGGGCCACGAAGTTGTGTGCGGAGAAGCTCTTCGTCCAGGCCAACGTGTACGCGGGCAAACTGGCCACGCGGCTGTGCTGCGTTCGCTACGGCAATGTCGTCGGTTCGCGCGGCAGCGTCGTCCCCCTCTTCCGCGACCAGGCGACCTCGGGGGCCGGCGAGCTCACCGTGACCGATGAGCGCATGACCCGGTTCTGGATCACCCTCGACCAGGCCGTCCAGTTCGTGGCCGACAGCTTCGTCGCCATGTCTGGCGGCGAGGTCTTCGTCCCGAAGATCCCGAGCACGCGCGTGCTCGACCTTGCCGAGGCCATCGCGCCAGGGCTGCCGATCCGCTACACGGGGATCAGGCCCGGCGAGAAGCTCCATGAATCGCTGATCACCGCCGAGGAGGCGCGTCACACCGTCGACAAGGGCTGGTGCTACGTCGTCGAACCGGAGCACGCCTTCTGGGGAGCGCGAGAGGCGAGCGATGGAACCCCGGTGGCCGAGGACTTCGTCTACAGCAGCGACCGCAACACGCAATGGCTCGACATCCCCGAGCTCCGCGAGTTGCTGGCCACGGTGCCGCACGCGACGACGGCGGTGCCGGCGCCGGTCGGATGAGCGTCACCAGCCCACCGGCTATCGCCGGTGGCACACCGATCCGCGAGCAACCCCTCCCCTACGGGCGTCACCAGCTCGAGGAGGCCGACATCGTCAGTGTGGTCGCAGCAATGCGCTCCGGCACCCTCACCGGCGGCGCCGCCATCGCCGACTTCGAGCACGCGCTCGCGGCACGGTGCAAGGTGGGGCACGCGGTCGCGGTCGCAAACGGCAGCGTGGCGCTCGATCTCGCGGTCCTCGCGCTCGGCATCGGACCGGGCGACGAGGTGATCACGACGCCGCTGACGTTCGTCGCCACCGCCAATGCCGTGCTCCGCATCGGTGCGATCCCTGTCTTCGCCGATATCGGTGACGACAGGTGCCTCGATCCCGAGTCGGTGGCGCGTGCTGTGACCCCGCGCACCAAAGCCGTGATCACCGTGGACTATTCGGGTCTTCCGTCGGACGTTGCGGCGCTCAAAGCTGCGATGCCGCGTCGGCTCCCGGTGATCGCCGACGGCGCGCACTCGCTCGGCGCCTCGCAGGGCGGGCGCCCAGCCGGGTCGCTCGCGGATATCACAACGCTCAGCTTCCATCCGGTGAAACAGATCACCACCGGTGAAGGCGGTGCATGCCTGACCGCAGACGCCGTCATCGCCGACCGCATTCGCAAGCTGCGCAACCATGGGATGACCAGCACTGCCGACGAGCGAGTCGGGGGACTCTGGAAGTACGACGTCACCATGCTCGGTGACAACCACCGCCTCACCGCGTTGCAGGCTGCGCTGGGGACGTCGCAGTTGCGCCGCCTCGACGATGTCGTCGCTGAGCGCAGCGAGATCGCCGATCGCTACGACGCGATGCTTGCGGACATCCCCGGGATCAGAGTGCCGCCGCGACCTGCCGGACGCCGCAGCGCCTGGCACCTCTATCCGATCGAGATCGACCCCGACGCGTTCGGCTGCGAGCGCGACTCGGTGATCGATGCGCTCCGAGCCGAGGGGATCGAGGCGACCCTGCACTACCCCGCGGTGCATCTCCTCTCGCTCTACCGTGAACGTGGTGGCGTTCCCGGTACGGCGCCACGAGCCGAGCGGCTGTGCGAGCGGCTCGTCACGCTGCCGCTGTACCCGGCGATGAGTGCCTCCGACCAGGACGATGTCGTCCTCGCGTTGCGACGGATACATGCGTGGGCGGCGGCGCGCGCGGTCACCTCGTGACCCCCCGGGCGTTGCTCGCCGCGGATTGCGGCCGCGGCGTTGGACTGGGGCACCTCGAGCGGATGCTCGCGCTCGCCGATGCACTCCGGCCCGATGTCGACATCTTCCTTTTGATCCCCGAGGACGACCCCGAGCTGCAGGCGCGCGTCACGGATCGTGGTCACAAAGTGCTGCCGGCTCAAGGCGATACCTGCGAGCGGGTGGAGGAGTCGTTGCGCAACTCGGTGGCATTCGATGCCGTCGTCCTCGACGGGTATGTCTTCCCGGTCGGATTGCAGCGCCAGTTACGTGATCAGGCGCCGTTGACGGTCGTCGACGACCTCCAGCTCCCGGCCGACTGCGACATGGCCGTGAATCCCTCACCTGGTGGCGAAGCGATGCGCCCGGCGGGCGCGGCGAGCTTTCTCGGCGGCGCAAGGTACGCACTCATCCGCGACTCGGTCGTCCGCGCTCGCGAACTGGTGCTCCGACGTGGCCGCGATCAGCGTTCGGTGCTCGTCTCCACCGGTGCTACGGATCTCGCGGGACTCGGTCCCGCGCTTGCTCACGCGCTCCTGGATCGCGACGCCGGCTGCGAGGTGACGAGGGTGGTAGGACCCGACTCGCGCGACACCCGGGTTACGCAGCTGCGTGAACATCTCCTGGTCGCACCGCCCGATCTCGCGGACGCTCTCGCCGCCGCTACGATCTACGCCGGCGCGGCGGGCACAACCGCAGTACAGGCAGCGTGCGCCGGCATCCCAGCGGTGATCACGCCGGTGGTGAGCAACCAGCATGCTCAGGCAGCGGCGCTCGCGGCCGCAGGTTGCGCGATCGTGGCGGACCCCGCTGAATTCGCCGGCGCGTGCCTGGCGCTGCTCGACGATCCGGAGCGGCGTGCCGAGATGGCGACGCGTGGCCGCGCGCTGATCGATGGGCGCGGCGCTGCACGCGTGGCCGATGCGGTTCGCCATCTCGTCGCTGCGCGGACCGCGTCATGAGGACGGTCGCCGTGATCCAGGCGCGCTGCGGATCGACGCGATTCCCTCGCAAGGTACTGTCACTACTGCAGGGACGGCCGATGCTCGCGCACATCATCGAGCGCGTTTCGCGAGCAACGCTGGTCAATCAAGTCGTGGTCGCCACGACCGACGGGAGTGTCGACGACGATGTGGCCGCGCTCACACTGGCGTCGGGCGCGGGGATCACCCGTGGGCCCGAGGACGACGTGCTGACCCGCTACGTGATGGCAGCGCGCGAGCACGACGCCGACATCATCGTGCGCATCACCGCCGACTGCCCGCTCACGGATCCGGCAGTCGTTGACTCGGTGATCCGCGCCCGCAGTCGCGACGGCTCCGAGTATGCGAGCAATGTGGAGCCACCGACATTTCCAGAGGGGTACGACTGCGAGGTCTTCACGCACGCGTGCCTGACGCGCGTCGACCATGAGGCAAGGCTCGCCTATGAGCGCGAGCACGTCACCGTCCGCGTTCGCGAGCACCTCGATGCGTTCCGGACTGCGCATGTCGCGCATGAGCCCGACCTGTCGTGGATGCGCCTGACCGTCGACGTCCCGGCCGACCTCGAGCGCGTGGCCCGCATTCTCGCGGTACTTCCGGCGTCGCCACCACCGGATCTGGCCGCGGTGATCGCTGCGTTCGACCGTGATCCCACGCTCCGGGACCAGAGCGGACTGCCACAACGCAACGAGCGATATCGGGCCCAGCGGGAGGCCGCCCAGCGCATATGACCGTCCCGGCCGCTCCGGTCGCGCACGGACGTCGCGTCTTCCGCAACACCCTGTTCACCGGCGCGGTCGGCGTCTTCTCGCTGCTCGCCAATTTCTTCGTCATCGGTGAGGCTGTTCGCCGACTGCACATGGGACCGTACGGCGTTCTGACGCTGGCTCTGGCATTCTCGCTATCGGCCGGGTTCTTGAGCATCTCCGACCTCGGACTGCAGTCTGGAGTGACCCGCTTCGTCGCCGATGCTGACGGTCATGGTCAGCGCGGACGCATCGGGGAGACGATCAGCTCGTCCCTGGCGATCCTGTCTGCGGCAGGAGTGGCTGCCGCAGCGATCCTCNNTCGCGCTGTCGCTTCTCGCGAGCCATATCTTCACGAACGTCCACGGTGCGGCACTGCAGACCGACTTGCATCTCCTTTTCGTGCTTTTCGCGGTCGAGGCGTTGTTCGGACTTCCTGCTCTCGCATTCCTCGGCGTCCTTCAAGGCTTGCAGCACTACGGTTGGATCAAGGTCATCGACCTTTTGCGACAGGTCCTGTACACGGTTCTAGCGCTCATCGTGCTGTTCACGGGGCAGGGCGTCGTTGCCTTCGGCGCGGCCATGATCTCGGGGACGCTCTTCGCTGCTGTGGGCTATGCGATCGCAGCGAGGGTGCTCTGCCCTGAGTTGCGTGTGTCGCCGAAACTGATCAACCGTGCGGCACTGAGGCCGCTCGCCGGTTTCAGCTCGTGGGTGTTTGTCACGCGGATCCTGGGCGTCATCTGGGCTCAGATGGATACCCTGATCTTGTCGGTCCTCGTCGGCATCAACGTGCTCGCGGGCTACAGCGTCATCGCACGCCTCGAGTCTGCGGCCTCGTACCCGCTGTCGTTGACTGCGGCGGCAGTCGTGCCGGCAGCGGCAAATCTCCTCGCGCTGGAATCGCGGGTCAGACTCCGCGAGCTGCTGATTCGCGGCACCCGCTACACGCTTGCGCTGTCAATGCCTGTGACCATCGCGGCGCTGGTCTTGGCGCATCCGTTGATCGTGGCCTGGGTCGGCTCTCGGTACGCTGGCTTCGCTGGGCCAGCACAACTGTTCCTTACCTATCAGTTATTGTCCTGTTCGGCCAATATTGCGCTGACCATCCTCATCGGGATCGGGCGCATCAAAGCGGTGACGGCGTACGTTTCACTCGCGGTCGCCGTGAACCTGGTCGTCTCGATCACGCTGGCAAAACCCCTCGGCGTCAGCGGTGTGATCGTCGGGACTCTGGTCGGGTACGGCATCACCGCACCCCTGTACATTCGGCTGGTGCTGCGTGAGCTGGCAATGGGAATCGGAGAATTTCTCAGGCGTGCCATCGCACCCATCCTTCCCTGGGCAGCGGTGTTCGCCTGTGTCGTCGCGTTGACCGCGCTTCTCGTCAATCCTGTAGGCCTGATCGCCGTGGCCCTCTGCTGCGTCCCGGCAAGCCTCGTCTACATCGCCGGTGTTGCACGATTCTCGATGACGCGCGAGGAACGCACGGCATTGGTCGGGTTTGTCCTCCCAGCCAGAAGGCCGCACTCGTGAGCCGCAGCCGCATCCTCGCGCTCGATCACTACTTCGACCAGGATCTGCGGGCGCTGGAGGCACACCCCCGACTCGAGGTGCGCCGCGTCCCGTATCAGCGCCTGCGCGGCCCCGCCATCCGCATCATGGGAGGGAGCGTTGCCCGCGGTCTGCGAGCGTACAACGACCCGGCCATCAACGCGGCGCGCGCCCTGTATGCGGCGTGGCTCGGGCGCGAGGTCCAACGGATGTACTTGGAGTGGGCGTTCGATGTGCTGGTGCTTCCCTCCGACACCTTCTTCTATGTCCGCACGCTTCCGGCTGCCGCCCACCGCCTCGGGGTTCCAGTCGTGGTCGTTCAGAAGGAGACAACCATCTCTGAGTCGACCATGGATCAGTTCAGCACAGAGGTCGGCGCCGAGGCACCCTTCGTCTCCGACTTCATGACCGTATGCAGTGAGCGGCAGCGAGAGTTCTGGATCCGAGCCGGAGCCGACACCGACCGAATCGCGGTGACAGGACAGCCGCGTTTCGACGTGTACGCGTCGACTCAGCCGTCACGCCGGTCATCGCGCCGGCGTGTTCTGTTCCTCACCTACGCGCTCGACGCCTACGTCCCCGGGGCCGGCCGTGGCAAAGGATTGCGGACCTGGGAACCGCTGCGCGACGCGACTGAGGCGGCGCTGCTCGATGTTGTTCGCGGCGGCTCCTGTGAGGTGGTCATCAAGTGCCATCCGCAACAGGACCGGCGAGTCGAGGCCGAACGCCTTGCGCGCCTCGCCGGCCCGGCATGGGGCCGTGGTGTGACTGTGGCAGACGACGACGCTGACACGCGCGATCTGATTATCGACGCCGATGTTGTTGTCGGATTCCAGACGACCGCCCTCTACGAAGCGGTGGCGGCGCATCGGGCCGTCATTTACGCGGCGTGGGGGGACGTATTCGACCTCCACGCAGTCGGCCTCATCCCTTTCCGCGAGGCCCCTCCGGCGTGCATGAGCCACGCGAGCTCACGTGAGGTACTCGTTGCCATGCTCAGCGACGACATCACACCGGCGCCTGCCCCCTGCGCGCAATGGTTCGAAACAGCGCTCGGCTCCATCGATGGCCACGCCACCGACCGCGTCGCCGAACGGCTCGCCACCGTTGCAGGCTCGTGGACCGCCACTGACGAGCGTCGCGACCTCGATCGACGCCGGCGCCGTTTCGCAGTCGGGTACCTTGCCCGGTCACTTGCAGGTGAGGCGGTCTGGACGGCGGCGATCCCTGCTGCGAGTATCGGCGGTCAGCAGCGGCGCGTGGCAATCCGAAGGCAGCGTGCCCGCGAGGGGCGGGCGATTGCTGTGTCGGCGCTCGTCGGCAGGTCGCGCGCCCGCGGCAGCTGAACCGAGGTCTTCGCGCACCGGCCTCACTGGTTCGGCCACCTGCGTCTCGTCCAGAAGACCTCATGGTCGTCGAAACCGAGCGCCCAGAGCAGCCGTCTCGCGGCGTCGCCAGCGATGCCCGCTCGCTGATCGATCCGCGGCCGTGGCGCGCTTTTCGCCACATCCTTAGCCAGCGCCTTCGCCTCCTGCGGTCCTACCGTGCGCTCGCGCGCGGCCTTCTCGATGAGCCAGAACGCAAGGTCGTAGAACCCGTAGAGCCGAAGCAGGCAGACGAGGGTCACCAGGCCCACGTACGAGTCTGCCGGCGTCTCGAGGCTGGCGTCGCGGATGTACAGCGCGTCACCGGCCACCAGTTCCGCGCTCAGCGCTGGGGTTCCGGCACCAGTGTTCAGATACTTGCGGAGGTAATGGAGCGGCTGATCCTTCGAATTGCGATACGACCTGTGGGTGCGGAGATCAAGCAGCCGAAATCCGTTTCCTCGCATGAAGGCATCGACGTCGCCGAATGTTGGTTGACCCTTGTACAGTTCCAGGAACTCGACCTCCATCTCGACACAGAGCAGACACTCCAGCTGTGCCGGCGTGAGCGACGAGAGGATCTCCAGCTCCGTTCCCTGCGTGTCGAGCTTGACGAGCGCCGGCACGGGACGCCGGTGCCTGGCGAGAAAGTCCGCGAGCGAGACGCAGTCCACCTCGACCGTGCGACGCAAGCCTGCGTACGAGATGCCGCTGTACTCGAGGATGACCGGTTCGTTCGGGGGGAAGAGCGATGAACCGGTCGCGCGGTTGAGGACATAGAATGCGCGCCGGCCGGTTGCACCGGCAAGCGCTACCGGATACCAGTGCAGATTCGGCGGTGAGTCGCGGCGGCGGGCGGCGCATTCGTCAGAGTCGGGTTCGAAGCAGTCAACGTCCAGGAAAGGCAGGTAGTCGCGCCAGTGCGGCGCCACGCCGCCGGCCGCGCCCACATCCATCGCATGAATCGGTTCGTCGGCGAGTGCCGTGGCGATGGGGCCAGAGGGGTCGAGAGGGGTGTGCCGGCGCCGGGCGCGGTGGCGAGAATCCGCCAGGGCGCGCGCAACGTCGCGAAGACCCCTCGCCACTCGCCGCTACCTTGGGCTCAGTATCCCCACATGTGCTGCAGCGAGACGCTGCCTGCCGTCGAGCATGTGAGGATCTGGCAGTTCACGTCGGCATCCGCGCAGGTCACGAGAACGGTGCCGTAGCCGCCCTCGCCGAGGAAGTCCGCCATGCCGTCGAACAATTCGTCGACCCATGTGACCGTGCTCGTGAAGGCTGCCAGCTCGATGTCTCCCGACCGCGACGACCCGGATGGCGCGTGGAGCCGGACCTTCACAGTGGCGTGCGCCGAATGATTGAGGTTTCCAGCTCCGTTGACCGCGAGAATCCCGGTCCGGAGCCCGCGAGCGGAGCGCACATGGCCGATGATGTTGGTGCGGCCGACGACGCCCTTGGACGGATGAAGCCAGTGCGGGAAGCCATCGATTGTGGCGTTGAGGTTGCGCCAGCAACTCTGGAACTCGGTGATGTCGCGGTCCCCGGTGCGCTTGTTTCTGATCACCAGATTCCCGAACGCGTTGATGCGCTGGGGATCGACATTCATCTTCTTCCAGTCGGGACTGATCAGCGCGAGCTTCGGACGGACGCCGCCCGGCGCCTCGAATCCGTTGAGGATGTCGTCCGGGTAGTGGTATCCGCGCGTTGCGAGCGACACCGGGCGTCGAGCCAGCACCTTTCCTTCGGCATCGAAGAGGACCGTGATGAAGTCGGAGATCTGCGGGTTCGCGGAGTCGAATGAGAATCCGAACTCGATCTCCGATGTGTCGTCGAGCACGGGCAACCCATGTGGCCAGAACAGGAATCCCTGCTGTTCCATCGACTCGAGGAACTGCTTCTTTTCCGCGTCCAGCGGAGGACGGTGCTCGACCTGCGCGATGGTGACCTCATGGTTGCCACGAAGCGATGGGTGGTCATGCCCCGATCCCTGGTCGAATGCGAACCAGTACGACGTCCCGTGCCCCTGATAGCGATAGCTCCAGAACCCTGAATCCTGCTTGCCGTGTGCCGCCGCCGGCACCGCTATCTCCTCGATCGCTCGATCCGTGTCCCGCACGAATGATCCTTTCTCCGCACCGCTTGTCCAGCGCACCGCGCTGTCGCTGTCACTGAGCTTGTGGTCGTAGTTCGGCAGGGTGAGCACCAGGTTTGCCGAGCCGAGATCGCTCAGCGCGAGGCGCGACTCACAGATTCGATCCGGACCGTAGTCGTGGGCGCCGTGCAGGCTGGTTAGCGAGTCGCGCCAGAAGAGGTCTGCCCAGACCCGCCAGCGAGGGTGCCGGTTGCCGGTGAGTGCCGGGTGCGTCGTCCGTATCTCGACTACCGCGGTGCCCTCGCGTTCCGGAAGAAGTTCGTCAAGGGTGAAGCGCTCGGTTTGCTGGGGGAGCATGAGCAGGATGCGCTCGTGGTGACTGCGGCTGTCGGTGCTGGTGACTCGAACCAGCAGAGGATCCTTGATCGGGAAGAAGTCCGCGAAATGGTTGAACAGGTAGATGTCACCGCCGTCGACTTCGGCGGGGATCGGGATTGTGGAACCGCAGTACTCCCAACCCTGGCCGACCCAGAAGACCTGGGTCACCGAGCCACTGCGCTCGACCCACCGCAACGCGTTGAGGTAGGCCGTCTTGACATCGGGGCCGCCAACTACGACCGCATCGAAGCCCGCGATATCAATGGCCGCGGGAAGCGCCGCGCCGGCGAGGATGTCGCTGTCTCGATGCGAGACCCATTCCCACTGCACATCCGGCGTCGCGCCGCGAAGGGAATCGCGGAACTCGGTGTCGCTGTACACGATCCCGGTGCGCACGGCTCGCTCGCGAAGCTGGGTGACCACATCGTTCAGGTCCTGGTCGATCGACGCGATCTTCGGACGGAGAGCACCGGTTGGTGCCGAAGGGGCTTGCTGCCCCCGCTGCCGCCACCGCTGCTTCAACTTCATCCCGAGGAGACCGGGATCGGAGCGCAGGGTCGCGACGGCTTTGGCAACCTCGCTGCGAAGCGGTCTGGCGGATGGCGATCGGGTACTCATCGTGTGCCCCCAGGATAACGTGACACGCGAAGGTCGATATCCACCTGATTATGCCCCGTGCCACCTTCCCGCCCAATCGTTCGTTCGAGAACGGCGAATTCGCCCTCTCGAAGTGCTCGACGATGAAAACCGGCCCGCACGAACGCGCGAATCGATGCGGTGTTCTCTACGTGCGCCATGGCTCGCAGCGTGTGGGCATCGCCCGCGTGCTCCATCTCGTACACCATTGCCGAGAGAACCGCTGAGCCGATGCCGCGGCCTCGGTGCGACGGGGCGATGGCGAGTGACACCGTGCCGCTGCCATCCTGGACATCCACCCGGACCTGACCGACGGCGTCGCCCGCCTGTTCTGCAATCCAGAGATGGGTGCTGGGATCTGCGAGTCGCGTCGAGAGCCACTCGCGGTGCTCGGCCGGGGTGACCCCGGTGCGACCGCCGCTGAAGCGGACCGCGTCGGGATCATTTCGCAAGTCGAGTAAGAGGCGCGCATCGTCCTCTGTCGCCGGCCGCAAGGTGACCTCAGGCCGATGCTGCCCGGCGGCGGTCAGCGAACCAGGTCTTCCCATTGGAGCACCTGGTCGGAGACGACATCCTCCGCGACGTGCCTGCCCACCACCTGGTCGAGCGCGTCCACGGGGATGCCGAACCCAGGTCGCTTGACGGCCAGGTCCTCGCGGGTCAACTCACCGCCCGCGGGAACGTCGCGCGCAGCGACGAGGCTCCTCCGACCGAGCCGGAAGAGATCCGCTTCGGCATCCGTGACCCGCTTGACGCTCGAACCCAGCGCCTCCTCGGTCTCGCGGATCGCAGTGACCATCTCGCGGAGTTCGCCTGGTTCGAGCGCGAAGGGATGGTCCGGCCCCGTCTGATTGCGCCTGAGGGTGAAGTGCTTCTCCACCGCGCACGCGCCGAGGGTGACCGCGACCACGTCGGCGGTATGCCCCGGGGTGTGATCCGACCAGCCGATCGGGATCTGGAACGCGCTGCGCAGCGTGGTGATTGCCCGAAGATTCAGGTCTTCGAAACGGGGCGGGTAGTTGACGGCACAATGCATCACCATCAGGTCATGCGCCCCGGCCGCTGATGCTGTGTCAAGGGCGCGTTCGATGTCACCCAGCGACGCCATCCCGGTCGAGATGAGCAGCGGCTTGCCGGTACGCGCTGCGTGCGCGATGAGGGGAATGTGATTCACCTCATATGAGGCGATCTTGTATGCGGGCACTCCAACCGCGTCGAGAGCGTCAACAGCAGCCTCTTCGAATGGGGTCGAGAAGAAGGCGATGCCGCAGGAGGCCGCATGCCGGGCAAGGTCCGCGTGCCATTCCCACGGGATCTCGACGCGTTTGATGAGATCCCAGACCGACTCCCTCTCGGAAACGAGTCCTTTCGCTTTCAGGTAGGAGATATCCGGCGTGCGGCGCGAATACAGTCCCTCGGCCGTGTACGTCTGGAACTTGACCGCGTCCGCGCCGGCTACGGCCGCAGCCTCGATCAGGCGGAGCGCCGTCGGCAGATCGCGGTTGTGATTCGAACCGGCTTCGGCGATGACATAGCAGGGGTGGCTGGGTCCTACCTTCCGAGTGCCGATCACAAACTCGGACTCACCGTAGACCCGCGCACTCACGAGCGCGCGCCCTCCATTCGTTCGTCGTCCGCCACACTCATCCAATGATCCGACATGCGTCCAGATGATAGGTTCCCCAGCGTGGACCAGGCTGGCCGCATGATCGACAAGAAGCCGCCGAGCAACCGAATGCGCGGCGTCCTCCTTGACTGGGCTTGGAATCACCCTCGTTGGAAGCGTCGCCTGCGAGAGACCTGGGGTTTGGGCCGCGAGGCAGCCGGCTGGGTTCGCCTGCCAAGACCGTTTGATCCCCCCGAGTGGCTTGCGCTTCGTGCTCTTGCTCGCACTGCGCAACCGGCGGAGAGCGGCGCCGAGCGAGTCCTGTTCATGAGCTGGCGGGGATGGTCCACCCACCTCGCCATCGAGACCGTCCTGGCCCACGCGGTGCGCAGGCGTGGGGGAGCGCCGATTTTCGCCTATTGCGGTGGACGCCTCCCGATCTGCGATGTCGTACCGGTCAACGCAGCACCCCCGATGCCCTGTCACTCGTGCAGGGAGTACGCAGCAGGAGCCATCGCGGCCGCGGGATTCGAGAGCCTCGCGCTGCACGACGTCCTCAATGTCAGTGCGAGTGTGCACATCGCACGTCAACGCGTCGAGAACCTGGCCACCATCGCGGAGTGCGAAGCCTATGTCGACCAAGGCCTTCCTCTCGGGCGTCTGGTGCGAGTGTCCGTCGCGTGGTTTCTGTCCCGAGGCACCCTGAGTGACACTCCTCAGACCCTTGATACGTATCGTTCCTTCCTGGTCAGCGGCATCGTCGTCGCCCGTGGACTGCGCAACATCCTCGAACGAACGCGCGCCGAGCGGGTCTTCATGCTCAACGGGACCTTCTTTGCCGAGAGCATCATGGCCGCGCTGGCCGCCCAGCTAGGTCTGCCCTTCGGCTCTTATGAGAAGGGCTTCATCCATGACGCGATCGTCATGACCCCTAACGCCGCGGCCTCGCGTCTCGAGGTTCCAGAGGCGGCATGGCTGACTGCTCGCGACACACCGCTGACCGACGATGAAGACCAAGCTATAGAAGCGTATCTCGGCGTGCGGCGACGGGGCGAAAGCTCACTGGACAACTTCTGGCGAGCCCGCATCGAGGATCCCGAACTGATTCGGCGCAGCCTTCGCCTTGGCACAGACCGCCCCCTTATTGTCATGTTCTGCAATATCTTGTGGGACAGCGCGGTGATCGGAAGGGACCGAGCCTTTGCGTCGATGGGAGACTGGGTGGTCGATGGAATTCAGTGGGCGCGGTCTCACCCCGAGATCGACCTCGTGGTGCGGATCCATCCCGCCGAGGTGCAGCTCCGCAATCACCAAACCCTGGAACGCATGGCCGACCACATCGCGGCGGCGTTCCCCGTGCCTCCCGAAAATGTTCGAGTGATCCAGGCGGACGATCCGATCAGCTCATATGTGCTGATGGACGTGGCCGCCATCGGCCTTGTGTATACGTCGACGGTTGGCCTCGAGCTGGCGACACGTGGCGTGCCGGTCGTCGTGGCGGCCAACACCCATTACCGGGGCAGGGGTTTCACGGTCGACCCGGACACCTCGGAAGCCTATTGGGCAGACGTGGAGCGGTTGCTAAAATCCCCCCCCGATGAGATGGAGCGTCGCACGAGACGCGAGCTTGCCAGGCGTTATGCGGTCCTGTTCTTCTTCAGGTTTCATAACGTGCTTGCCGCAGTGACCGAGGATGGCCGTAGCCGCCCCCGCATCCTCATCGACAACGCTCGAGATCTCGAACCGGGCGCAGATCCTGCCGTGGATCGTGTGGTCGCGGGAATTCTTGAAGGAATCCCGCCAATCGCACCGCCCGGCGTGGCCACATGGCGCGTGCCCGGTTTGAAGAGTCGGTGATTCTCGGGCTGGTGGCGCGACGCGGGGTCGCACCAGCCGCGCTTGTCGCAGCAGTGGCCATCGTGACCTGGCTCATCGCCGGAGTGACAGCAGTCGACATCGTCCTCTTCCTCGCGTACGAGATCGTTTTTGTCGGAATTCCAGGAGCCGCGCTGTTGTGGATGCTCCGCGGACGCCGTTCGGGGTTTCTCGTGACCATGGGTCTCGGCTGGCCACTCGGACAGACGCTCGAGATCCTGGCTTTCTGCGCCACGGCTACAGGCGGGCTGCGTGGACTGTTCCTGATCTATCCCGTCGTATTGGTTGCGGCATGCGCGCTCGTGAAATGGAAGCGCGGAGCGGGTTCGCCGCACCCGGATCACGGCGCTCCCCTGCTGTCCTGGCAGGCGATGTGGTTAGCGGCAGTCATCATCTCGGTTGCCCTGACCGCCGTCGCTTCCATGTTCCTCCCCAAGGTGCCACTCCCCTCGGCGACGACATCGGTCTACTACAACCCGGATTTCCCGTATTTCATCGGTTTGATCGCCCAGGTACTGCACCATTGGCCGCCGACCAGTCCCGGGCTGTACGGCGTCCCGCTCTCGTACGAGTGGTTCGTCTTCTTTCACATGGCGGCGGTGGCGCAGGTCACGCACCTGACAGTTCCGATCATCGCGTTCAGACTGGACTACGTGCCGACGATCATCGTCGTCGGTTGCCAGATGGTGGCTGTCGGGCGTCTCATCGGGCGCTCAGCCTGGACCGGGGTCGTCGCCCTCGCCGTCGTGTTTCTGCTCGGACCACTCGATCTCACCACCGATGTCGGAGGTGCGAGCCCATTCTTCGAGGGCTTCTTTTCACATCTCTGGGCGAGCTGGACATTTCCCCTCGGGCTCACCTTCATCCTGGCCCTCCTCTACGCGATCATCGAGCGCTGGCAGGGGCGGACATGGAACACCCCGGGCGATGTCGGCTCGTGGATATTGATCGGACTCCTGATGGTCGGTGCATCAGGCGCGAAGGCCACCGTGCTGCCGGTGGTCATCGGCGGCGTTGGCATCTACGGGGTTCTCGCCCTCCTGGTGAGGAGGAGGCTGCCCCCAACGGTACTCATCACCTTCGGAGTCGGAGTCGTCATCTTCATCGTCACCTTCAAGATCGTCTACGGCGGCGGTGTGCCTGCGACCGTCATCGAACCATTCGCAGCTCTGACACGAACCGCACCGGTGATGTTCGTTGATGGGCTGACCAATCACCCCACGCTTCGTGTGATCTTACTGCCCTTGGCGTACGTGGCTGGTGCGGTGGGCCAGATGCTCGGGCTCGCCGGTATGCTCTACCTGCTTCGGTCGCGGCATCGCGCCGAACTCGCGCGATTCGGATTGCCGATCTGCATGTTCCTCGCAGGGCTCCTCATCACAAATGTGGCGCACCAGATCTCATACAGCGAGTTGTATTTTCAGGACACTGGATACGTCGCGGGCGGCGTGGCGGCGGGTGCGGGCCTTCGCCTGGCATGGATGGACGCAGGTCACGCACTACCGATTTCGCGTCGTGGCATCCTCCTGACGTTCATCGCCGCGGTGGCCGTCGTGCTCGGACTTGTCGTGCTCACCTCGATCAGCGTGGCGCATCCGGATGCGCTTGCCGCGCGATACTTTGGCGTTGCGGCCGCATGCGTCGCGCTCGTACTGATATGGACGGCCGTGCTTCGATCGCGGAAGCGTCCCACCTCAGGAGTGCTGGCGCTCGGCTTGATTCCCATAGTGGCGGCGACGGCACTGACATTTCCGATTCAGCTGGCTCCGACGGTCAAGAAGGTGCTGGCCGGCGAAAGGCTCGCTGTGATTCAACCCGACCCGCAGAGCGTATGGGGCCTGACCCCGGATTTGCTCACAGCCCTGGGGTGGCTCCAGAACCACACGTCAGTCGACACGGTGTTTGCGGTGAGCAACCACTGGGTCGATCCTGCAAAGACCGACGGACGCGACTACTTCTACTCCGCGTTTTCCGAACGACAGGCTTTCGTCGAGGCGTACGACCCCATACGATTCGGGATCACCACGGGACTTGCGACGGCGATCGGCCGCAATTTCGCATACCGCCAGCAGCTGAACAACGCTGTCTTCAACGATGCTGATGCCGCCGCCCTCGGAGTCCTGATGCAGCAGTACGCGGTTCGCTTCCTCTTCATCGATCGTATCCACGGCCAGGTCGACCCAGCGGTGCTGCGGATGGGACGCATCGTCTTCAGCAACGCTGACGCCACCATCGTCGCGGTCGGCTAGACGTGCCGATGGCATCCTCGACGGAGCGCGCCAGCGTTGGTCGCAAGGGATTACATTGCAGCTCGTGAATGACTTCCCGGACGGGATATCAGCAGTGATCCCGGTGCACCGCTCGGAGACGACGCTCCCGATCCTGATCCCCCGGTTGACCGCGGCGCTCGAAGCCCTTGTCGCCGCCCACGAGATCATCCTCGTGGACGACGGCAGTCCTGACGGGAGCTGGGCCGCGATCAGTGCCGCCGCCGGACTGGATCCCCGAATCCGCGGCATCCGCCTCATGCGCAACTTCGGCCAGCACAACGCCCTTTTGGTGGGAATCAGGGAAGCTCGGTACGCGCAGATCGTGACCCTCGACGACGATCTCCAGAACCCCCCGGAGGAGATCGGGCGCCTGGTCGCGCAACTGACCGACGACGTTGATGTCGTTTACGGCACGCCCACCAATGAGCAGCACAGCCTCTGGCGATCCGCCGCGTCGCGCATCACGAAGTACGCGCTCGAGGAGGCGATGGGGGCAACGGCAGCCCGAAGCGTCAGCGCATTTCGGCTCTTCCGCACTGACCTTCGACGTGGCTTCGACCGCTACCAGAGCCCGGACATCTCAATCGACGTGCTCCTGACGTGGGCGACGACGCGCTTTGCGGCGGTGCCGGTTCAGCATCACCCCCGTGGCGGCGGGCGCTCCAACTACACGTTCGGCCGGCTCATCCATCACGCGCTCAACATGGTCACGGGCTTCACCACCAGGCCGCTGCGCCTCGCCAGCATGGTCGGATTCCTGTTCACGCTTTTCGGCGTCGTGGTGTTCGTGATCGTCGTGGTGCGCAACCTGATCGAAGGCGACGCCGTCCCTGGATTCCCTTTCCTTGCCTCGCTCATCGCGATCTTCTCGGGCGTTCAACTCCTGATCCTCGGCATCCTGGGTGAGTATGTGGCACGTATGCATCTCCGCCTTCAGGAGAGGCCGCCGTATGTCGTCGCGGAAATAACGAGCGATGACAACCCTTCGCCCGCAGCGGTGTCACGAGACCCGAGCGAGGTCTAGAGCCGGTAGATCGAAATGTCGGTATTGCTGAAGACCGGATTCGGCATGCCCTGCATCGGTATCGGGAACCCATTCACGTGGTCCACGATCAAGTACGTGATGCCGACCTTCGTCAGCTTGGCCACGCCGCCAGGCTGACCCAATATCCAAGCCGTGAGGAGTTGTTTGCGATCGGCAAAGGCATTGGTTGTCGTGCCTTCCATCAGCGCCTCGATATACGCGGGGGCGTATTCCTCGGTCTGAAGGTACTCGCGGCACTCACACAGCCCTGCGTACAACGCAGCGTCCGGCACGTTGGTCGCGATCACCGTGGACGGAGTCGCAACCCCTCGCAGCCAGGCAAGCCCGTCGACCACCTGAGGGGTCACGAGCAGGAGCCCGCTGCCGACAGACCAAGACAGTTTGGGTGAGGTCGGTGGGCCGGGATCCCGATATGCCCTAACACCGGCGCCGATCCGGCCAGAGAGACCGGCCGTGAAACGTGATCCGTCATAAAACGGAGCCGACGAGGCTCCGCCGACCTTGAGATGCACGGCCAGGGCGCCACAGACAAGGATGGCTGCAGTGGCCGGCGTTGCGAAGCGACGTCCACGCCACATCAGCTTTGCCAGCTCATGCAGGCCCATTCCGGCAACCGGAGCGACCAGAACCATGGCCATGTACAGGAAGAAGAGCTCCGAATGCCCGGGGATAGAGATGGCATCGACCACCACGGCACCGAGCAGGAGCGCGCCTGCAAGGAACCAGCTGAGCTCCTGCTCATCATCCCTCACCAACCTCCAGAGGCCGAATGCGACACCCACCCAAAGGAGCAGCGCCAGTCCAATCGGGTAAAAGCCGAGACGCAGCCAGTTGGGCAGCCTCGTCAGCTGATCGGCGAATGGATTGAGATGAGCGGCAGAGGCAAACGTGATTGTCGCGGAGTCGACGACGGTGGCCCGCAGCAGGATCGGCACCGCGGTGAGGCAGAAGGCGACACCGAACACGCCGATCAATGCAACCGACCGATGAGAGAGCCTGCGACGTTGCAGGGCCGTCCCCACGATCACGGTCAGAGCGGCGACAAGCAGCAGCGGCCCCGGTACGCTCTTTGATCCGTCGGCCATGTATGCAAGCAGAGCGATAACCCAGAGGTCACGCAAACGCCCCCCGCGGAAGAGCCATCGCAGTGGGAGGAAGAGCGCTGCGATAGCCCAGAATCCCACGAGGGTGCTGGTGCTCAAATCGACGGCCGTATAGATGATCGAACTCCCGAAGCTCAGCTTTGCGGAGACCAGCGAGAAGACGTCGAGCGGCGCCACGATGAGCGCGGCTGCAAGAAAACCGGCCGCAGATCCGCTCAGGTTTCGCCCGGTGTTGAAGAGAAGCAGAACGAGGAGCCACACCATGCTCAGCCCGGAATATCGAGCGATCAGATTCGCCAGCGGCACCTGCACTGCGAGGTTGGCACCGACGGCAGGCCCGTACTCCAGCGTGTGATACGCATACGACTGCCCGGCAATGCGCGGGTCCGCAGTGTCCAGGTGATCCCGGAACTCGTACGCCTCGTTGATGTGAAACCAGACGTCTGATTGATAGTTCGGTTGCGGCGAGAGATCAAGCAGATTGAGCGAAACGAATGTCGCGCTCGAGAACGCGAGTACGATCGCCAGAAGCAGCGCACAGCGCTTCGGATGGATGAGTTCCAGCACCTCGCCACGCCACAGCCGCTTTCTCCACACCAGGATGTACGCAACCGGAATCCAGAGAAGAAAGAGTCGCGGCACGCCAGTGACCTTGGCAAGTTGGATGGCAACGACTTCCAGGACGTGGCCCAACGCCCAGCCAAGCCCGATCCACGTGAGCCAGTCGATGCGCCAGCGAACGAACGCCTGAGCCACCAACGTTCCAGGGAGGATGACACCCAGTGTCAGATACACCGTGTACGAAAGCCACCAAACGATCGAGTCGTGCAGGAGGAACGGATACACCAGCCCTTCAATCGCCGCAAGCGGAACTATGACCGCCGCGAGCCGGCGAAGCGACAGTTGTAGCGGAGGCCTTGCAATGGAGACGGGTCGGTTGAGCGAATCCACTACGTGCCTCGCTGTCGCCGGACTAGTACACTGACCGAGATCTCTTCTCGAGGATGTAACACATCTCGGCGAAGCACCTTATCATCGCGGATCTGCTCCTAGCTCACGCATGGTCCCACCCCGGATCCCAGGGCCATGGAACCTATGCTTCCAGGTCGACCAGGGCTCGGATTGTCGTCACGATCGGGTGTACCTCCCATAAGCTATGCGCCGGCACCCGCCAGCATCAAGGACGCTCACCGTGACCACCACACCGCTCAAGATACCGTTCAACCGCCCCACGCACACTCGGCTCGTCGACCACTACGTTGCCCAGGCTCTGCACAGCGGACACATTTCCGGAGACGGTGATTTCACGCGACGTTGTCAGGAGTTGCTGAGCGGCCTGCTCGGCGACGCCAGCATCCTGCTCACGACGTCGGGGACCCACGCGCTCGAGTTGATGGCACTGCTGCTCGACATCGCCCCGGGCGACGAGGTCATCGTGCCCTCATTCACGTTCTCTTCCACGGTGAACGCCTTCGTGCTACGCGGCGCAAAGCCCGTCTTCATCGACATACGCAGGGATACGCTGAACCTCGATGAGCGCCTCCTGGAACCGCTCATCACCGAGAGGACGCGAGCGATCGTACCGGTGCACTATGCCGGCGTCGCTTGCGAGATGGATCCAATCATGGAGATCGCCGGCAGACACGGCGTCGCGGTCGTGGAAGACAACGCGCACGGCCTCTTCGGCGCCTATCGCGGTCAGCCGCTTGGAACGTTCGGCGTGATGGCAGCGCAGAGCTTTCACGAGACCAAGAACTTCTCATGCGGCGAGGGCGGAGCAATTGTCATCAACGATCCTCGCTATATCGAGCGCGCGGAGATCATCCGTGAGAAGGGGACCGATCGTCGCAAGTTCTTTCGCGGCCTGGTGGACAAGTACACATGGGTCGATATCGGCTCGAGCTATCTCCCCTCCGATCTCCTCGCGGCGATGCTGCTCGCTCAACTCGAGGATCGCGAATGGGTCTGGGAGCATCGCAGCACCGTCTGGAACAGATACGCGGAAGGGCTCGCGGACTGGTCGCGTCTCAATAACGTGGCGATGCCGTTGGTCCCGGAACACTGCAAGACGCCCTACCATCTTTTTCACATGGTCATGCCGTCCGCGCAGTCACGGGACGCACTCATCGCTCATCTGCGAGCCGCCGGGATCCTCGCGGTATTTCACTATCAGCCATTGCACCTGTCGCCATACGGAGAGCGCATCCAGAGTGCAGCGGACTGCCCGGTCACCGAGGAGGTCAGTGAGCGCCTGATCCGGCTCCCTTTCTATACCAACATGGATCCGGTCGACACCGAGGCAGTGATCGAGTCGGTGTGCGCGTTCGCCGTGGAAGCATGATGGCGATGATGCAGACGGAGCGCGTGGTCCTGAGCGCGATCGAACCGGAGGACATCCCGACGATCGTTCGATGGAGAAATCAGCCCGATGTGTACAGCGGGTTCATCGAGTACGAACCGCTCAACACCACCCAGCAGGCTGCATTCCTCGCCGCCCTCACGCCGGAGGGGACGCGAAGGCTCTGGCTGATCAACGCTCGAAAGGCCTCGAAGGCTGACGCGGTCCCCATCGGCACTGTCGGGATCATGGACCTCGACCGGCGGAACCGCCGATGCGAATTCGGACCGATCTTCATCGGCGAACTGGACTACCGAGGACAGGGGCTGGCCAAGGAGGCCGAGATCCTCGTGCTCGACTACTGCTTCAACCACCTCGGTCTGCACAAGGTCATCGCCCACGTCACCGAAAGCAATGCCGCGGTCATCCCGTTCCACGAGGCCGCGGGTTTCACGCACGACACCCTGTTGCGAGACCACATCTTCCGCAACGGGCGCTTCGAGGATCTCCACCTCCTCTCCTGTCTCAGCGAAGAGTTCCGCGAGCGTTTTCCGACCGGGGGACCGGCGCCGAAATAGGCACCGCGATTGCGGCGATAGATGCGCCGACCGGGAGATGGCGCCGCGCTCTGACGACGCGGGCTTCCTGGCGCAGCAACTCGTAGGCCACCTCGTTGAGTCCGGGAACGATCTGAAACTCGGAGTCGAGCAGTGCTCCCATGTCGCGCTGCTCGGCATGCATGAGTCGCCGCCGAACCCACATCAGCGGAAAGAGCAGGGACATGAAGTAGGTGGCGTATTCGACCCTGAAGCCCGAGCCGCGCAGCGCGCGCGAGAGGGTCGGGAGCGTATAGCGCCGCTCGTGCCCGGACGCCACGTCGAAGGCACTCCAGAGACTCTGGTGCGCCGGGACGGTGAGGATCAGGCGCCCGCCCGGACGGAGCCGGGTTCGCATCTGGCTCAGCACGCCCGCCTCGTCGGCGATGTGCTCGAGCACATCGAAGGCGGCGATGACATCGAAAGCGGCGGCAGGATCCAGGTCGGCGAGGTACCCGTCGGTGATCGTCAGGCCAGTCCGCTGCCGCGCCGCCGCTGCGGCCTCCGTGCTCAACTCGAGCCCTTCAACGATCCCGCGCCCCCCAGCCAGGTCGCGAAGCACGCGCAGGACGTTGCCGCTGCCGCATCCCACCTCGAGAATCCGGAACCCGTCGCCGAGACGCTGAATCGGTTGCCCGGCGAGGGCGGCGATGGTGCGATTTCTCGCACGGAACCAGAAGTGCCGATCCTCGGCCGCCAGCAGGCGACGAATCCCCTCAGCGTCGAACGCCGACCAGTGGCTCTCGGTCCGTTTCGGCGAGGGCGTCGTCGCCCCGGTCATCGTCCCTGCCCACGCCACCAGGCGATGGTGCGCCGCAGCCCCTCCTCCAGCGGCACCTCGGCGCGCCAGTCGAGTTCGCGCAGAGCGACGCTCACGTCCGGGCAGCGGCGTTGCGGATCATCGACCGGCAAGGGCTGCATCTCGATGACGGATGCGCTGTCGCATGCGTCGCGAATCATCTCGGCGAGCTGCAACATCGTGACCTCGTGTGGGTTCCCAAGGTTGACTGGCTGCGTGTACTCGGAGCCGAGGAGCCGGATCAGCCCTTCTATGAGGTCGTCGACGTAACAGAGGCTGCGCGTTTGCGTGCCGTCTCCATACACGGTGAGCGGAGTGCCCGCGAGCGCCTGGGTCACGAATTGTGGAACGGCGCGGCCGTCGTGATCGCGCATGCGCGGACCGAACGTGTTGAAGATGCGCGCAATCCGCACCTCGACACCGCGGGCGTTCATGAACGCCATGGCGAAGGCCTCGGAGACTCGCTTCGACTCGTCGTAGACGCCGCGCGGGCCGATCGGGTTGACGTTGCCCCAGTACGTTTCCGGCTGCGGATGCACGAGCGGGTCGCCGTACACCTCACTGGTCGAGGCGAGCAGAAACCGCGCTCCTTTGTCCTCCGCAATCCGCAACGCACTCATGGTCCCGAGCGTGCCCACCTCGAGCGTGGCAAGCGGGTGCTGGAGATAGTCCACCGGCGAGGCCAGCGACGCGAAATGCAGGACCGCGTCGACAGGGCCGTCGACACTCCAGGGGCGGGTGATGTCCTCGATGCGCAAGGTGAATCGCGGGTTACCGACCAGGTGGCTCACATTGCGTTCGCTGCCCGTGATCAGGTTGTCGAGGCAGACCACCTCGGCCCCGTCGGCGAGCAGGCGGTCGGCAAGATGCGACCCGAGAAACCCCGCGCCGCCGGTCACGACGACGCGAGACGCATTCCAGGTCATCGCACCGCGATCGGGACCGCAGCTCGCTTCGCGCCCGAGAGGGGCGTCTTCAACGTCCTGGGCCGGCGCGTCGGACGGCCGACACCGATGTAGGTGAAGCCGAGCTCCACCAGCGGATCAGCATCGAGGCAGTTGCGCCCATCGACGACAAGGGGGCGGCGGACCAGGGTCGCCACACGCGCCCAGTCGAGGTTGACGTATTCCGGCCACTCGGTCACCACGACCACAGCGTCGGCGCCCCCAACGCACGAATACGGGTCGTCGACCAGGGTCGTGTTGGGGAGCAGCGGCCGGGCGTTTGCGCACGCCACCGGGTCTGTGGCGAGGACCACCGCCCCGAGGTCCTCCAGGTGGCGGATCACATCGATCGACGCCGCCTGGCGGACATCGTCGGTGCCGGGCTTGAACGCGAGGCCGAGCACGGCGATCCGCCGTCTGGCGAGCTTGCCGTTGAGCGCGCGCTGGATCTTGGCGACGAAACGGCTCCGCGCCTGCTGGTTGACTTCGACGGCCGCACGGAGCAACTGAAAGCTCTGCCCGTGGTAACTCGCAGCCTGGTCGAGGGCCCGGACGTCCTTCGGAAAGCACGACCCGCCAAACCCGAGGCCGGCGCCGAGAAAGGCGCGGCCGATTCGCTCGTCGGTGCCGATGCCATCAGCCACCGAGCTCACATCCGCTCCGGTGAACTCGCAGAGCTGGGCCATCTCGTTGATGAAGGAGATCTTCAGCGCCAGGAAGGCATTGACCCCGTACTTGATCAGCTCGGCGCTGGTCGAGTCGGTGATCCGGATCGGTGCTTCGAGGTGGCCGAAGAGTTGCGCGACGCGCTCGCATGCTGCGGGATCGTCGCCGCCGATCACCACCTGGGGCGGTTGGCGGAAGTCTCGCACCGCACTCCCTTCGGCGAGGAACTCGGGGCAGACGGTCAGCGGAACGGTGCGCCCATTGCGGCGACAGAGGGATTGCAGCGACGCGGTGGTCCCGGGCGGGACGGTGCTCTTGATCGCGATGACGGTCTCGGAGCCGGCGTGCCGGACTGCCTGGGTGATTGCGGCGCGCACCTGGGTGAGGTCGGCCCGGCCGTCACCGAGCGGCGGTGTTCCCACCGCGATCATGATCACCGCCGCCCCAGCCATCGCCTCGGCAGGGTCGTCGTGGAGGGTCAAGCGCCCGTTCGCCAGGACTTTGGTGAGCAGCTCGTCGAGCAGCGGCTCGTGAATCGGGGCCTTACCCTGGCGCAGGAAGGCGAGCCGAGCCTGGTCGATGTCGAGCAGGCGCACGTGCACATCGGCATCGGCGAGACAGACTGCGGTCACGAGCCCGACGTAGCCGGCGCCGACCATGCACAGCGGGTCCGGGCGCTCGTTCACCACGGTCGACGTCCTTCGTGCCACAGGGCGAACAATACGGGTCGCGACGCTGAGCGCCTACGCCCTGGGTGCGGTCGCGGGGAGGTGAGGAGGCGATCCACCCCCGGTTTCAACCCCACGTACCGCCTCGAGCAGGCCCGTCCAGAACCCCGCTCCCCATGCGACGTGCATGACCGCGAAGGTCACGGGAATCCGCCGCTGGACGTCCAGCGGCCCGCCGCTGCCCGCTTGCAGCCCGGCGAACGTGCAGGCACCGGCATACACGACGACACCCGCAAGGGCCAGGCGCCGCCCCTTCCCGGAGAGCGCCATCGCCGTCATCACGGGGATCGCGGCGACGAGCGCCGGGGCGGCCAGGTGGTACGGGCGGATCACCCCCGGACTCGCCCGCGCGACCCGGACCTTGCCCCTGCCGTACCGGTAGTACTGGCGGGCGAGCGACGTCAGGCCGTCGCGCACGTGATACCGGGTGCGAATGTCCGGGCTGAACGCGATGCGGCCGCCGGTGGCTCGGATTCGGTCGTTGAGCTCGTAGTCCTCGTGCGGCGGGTAGGCCTCGTCGAAGAGCCCCACTCGCTCGAATGCGCTTCGCCGGAACGTGCCCAGGAAGACCGTCGGCATCTCCTCCTCCTGGTGGCTGTATCGGAATCGCGCCCCACCGACGCCGAAGGGCGAACTCATCGCCCTAGCGATCGCACGCCCGGAGGGGCCGTCACCCACGGCCTCCTGCAGGCCGCCGACGTTGTCGGCCCCGGTGGCGTCGAGGAGTTCGACCGACCGGCGCAGGTGGTTCGGCGCCCATTCCGCGTGCCCGTCCTGGCGGGCGATTACCGAGCCCCGGCTCGCCAGGATGGCCCTGTTCAACCCCGCCGCCTGCAGCCGTCCCGGGTTGTCGATCAGGCGCACATTGGGGTGGCGGGTCGCGATCTCCTGGACGATCTCGCGGGTGCGGTCGTCCGAGCCGCCGTCGGCGACAACGACCTCATAGCGATCGGCGGGATAGTCCTGCGCAAGCACGGAGTCGAGGCACGCCGCGATATGCCGCTCCTCGTTGTAGACCGGGATGACGACACTGATAAATGGCGTGCCGGCGAGGTCAGACGTTCCCATTGCTGGCATATCGTGACCGCGCAACCCAGCCCGGCGCAGATCGAGTGGGTGCGGCGCAATGCCGAGAGCAGCGTGTAGGCTTGCCTCGATGATCGCCCAGGACGTTCCGGGCGCCNNGCCGGGGACACCTTTCTCGTGGCCGCCTCGCTCATCCTCGCCTTCAACCTGCACTCGGGGCCAATCCAGCACGCTGCGCTGACCGTGCCGTGGAAGGCCGTGATCCTGGTGACCGCGCTCTGGCTTGCGCTCGCGCTGGTGGTCGACGCCTACGACCTCCACGCGGCGGTCAGCGCTCGAGGCATCTTCCGTGTGGTTGCAACGACGGTGACCCTCGAAGCGATTGCCCTGCTCGCGGTGTTCTTCGTGGTTCCCTTCGAGCTGACCCGGCCCACCATCCTCATCTGGGTCCCGGTGTCAGGCCTCACCGTGCTCTGCTGGCGCCTGCTCTATCGACGGGTCTTTGCCAGGGCGATCTTCGCGGGGCGGATCATGCTGGTCGCCGACGCGGAGACGGTCGATCGCGTCTGGGGTGAGGTCGATGAGCAGATGGCCGGCCTCTATCGCGTGGTGGGCACCATCCATCCGGGTGATGTGGACGCGGGAACCCGGCTGACGGCGGTGGCCGAAGGCCGCGAGGCCGACCAGATCGTGCTCGGCGCCGAGGAGGATCTCCCCACCGACCTCTTCCAGAGCCTGGTGGAGTGCTACGACCGCGGACTGGTGGTTCGGTCCGTCGCCGACGTCTACGAGGAGTTGACGGGGCGCCTGCTTGTCGAGCGGTTGCGTCAGTCGTGGCTGCTCTCGCTCCAGCAGCGCGGCGAGACCTCACGCGTGTACGCGGTGTTCAAGCGCTTCGTTGACATCATCGCCGGGCTGGTGGGCCTGGCAATCCTCGCAGTGCTGCTCCCCTTCGCGCTCATAGCGATCAAGCTCGACGACCGCGGCCCCATCTTCCATCGTCAGGTCCGCGTCGGACATTTCGGCAAACCGTTCGAGATCCTGAAGCTGCGCACCATGCACGTCCGTCCACGACAGGAGTCGCACTGGACAGCGCTCGACGATGTTCGTATCACAAGGGTCGGTGCGGTGCTTCGCAGGCTCCACCTCGACGAGCTGCCACAGGCGTGGAATATCCTCCGAGGCGAGATGAGCGTTGTCGGTCCGCGGCCCGAGCAGCCCCGGTATGTCGAGGAGTTGCGCGAGAGTATTCCGTACTACAACACGCGGCTGTCGGTTCGACCCGGGCTGACCGGGTGGGCACAGGTCAACTACGGGTACGGCAGTGGGGTGGAGGGATCCGCCGTCAAGCTTTCGTACGACCTCTACTACATCAAACGTCAATCCGTTGCGCTCGACCTCCTGATCATCGCGCGCACCATATTTGCAGTGGCCACGCTCAAAGGCCGCTGAGCTCGACCCGGCTTGTCGCTGCAGGATCTCGCACAAAGTCTTCCCGGGGTGGTGATCGCCGCCCTGCTCCCCGGGTTTGCATTGGCGACGCTGCTGGGTCCGCGATGGCATTGGTGGGCACGCCTCGCGATGTCCCCCGGACTCTCTGCCGGTTTCATCGGTGTCGCCGGCCTGGCGATGCACGACGTGCACATCCCGTTCGAGCTCCTCACGGTGCTTCCAGTCGTGGTTGCGCTTGTGGTTGCAGCCGCGATCCGCTGGCGGCGCACCGAACCAGTCCCTGAGGCCGCGCCTCCATGGTGGTTGCCGATTCCGGCGTTGATCGCAGGGGCGGTCGGGGCCTCCGTCTTCGTGTGGGCGCTGCATGGTCAGGTGCTGCCACCGGACTGGGACACCGCAACGCACGCAGGCCTGGTCAACGCCATCGCGAGAACGCACGATGTGCTGCCGCTCGTTCCGATCCCGATCGAGGGGACCGCATTCGTACGCCTGCGCCCGGGCTTCGAGGCGATGGCCGCGGTCGTGTCGTGGCTCGGCGCGCCATCACCGGCGATGGCGATGGCACCGGTGATCACCGTGACCCTGCTGCTGATCCCGCTGTCACTCTGCATGCTCGCACTCGAGGCGACGGGCTCCGTGGCGCTCGCCGCGGTGGTTCCCTTCTTTGCGCTCGGGCTCGCGTTTCCGTCGTTTCAGGCGATCGTCGGCCGCTTCCCCGAGATCGTGGACTCGACGCTCATCGTGCCGTTCATCCTTGTGGGACTGCGCGTGATCCGAGGAGTGTTCACCCGAGACAATGCGTTCCTG
This sequence comes from Candidatus Dormiibacterota bacterium, assembly GCA_003135895.1. GTDB lineage: Bacteria > Chloroflexota > Dormibacteria > Aeolococcales > Aeolococcaceae > Palsa-851. The sequence continues at coordinate 6,521 of PNBE01000021.1, read as the reverse complement.
CTCCTTGCGATCACCGCGTCGATCTGGGTGATCCACGGGCTGGAGATCTTCACCGCCGCGGTGGTTGCCTGCGCGCTCTTTGCAGCCACGGCGGTACGCGTTGTTCGGGCAGCACCGCGGCTTGCGTTGCTTCGCATGGGAGTGGCGGTTAGCGCCGCGCTGGCCGGCGCCATCATCGTGACCGTGCTGACGCGGACGCCGCACGTCCCCGCACCAACCGCCACTCAGCCGTCTTCGGCGGTGCTTCCCTCAACGGGCTCACCCATCCATCTGCGCGTGCTCCTGGCATCGATCGCGCAGACCGACCTCATCAGTCCAGTGACCGTTGCGCTGTATTTGATCGGGGTCGTCGCCCTCATCGTCCGACGCCGCATGCTCTGGGTGCTGGTCGCGCAGTTCGTGCTGGTCGCGTTGATGGTCGACATCTTCTACCTGCACAAGCTCGAGAGGATCTGGCGTGCGATCTATCCGTGGGGCGAGCAGGATCGCATCCTGGGCGTTCAATACTGGCTGATCCCGCTCGTCCTGGGCGCCGGCTTCCTCGCGCTGGTGAGCGTCATGAGGTCGCTGTCGCGCACGCGGCGCCTGCAGGTCGGTGCCACAGTTGCGGCCGCCGTCGTCGCAGCGGTCGCGTTCCTTGCGCGACATTCGCTCGGCCGTCTATGGATATCTCTCGTCGGCCAGTACCCGGTGTACACGTATCCCCTCGGCGTCTTCGATCCGTTGACCGCATTGCGTCCGTGGATCCTCGCCATGGCGATTGCGGCTGCGGCTGTGGCGATCGCGTGGCTCCTCCTGGTGCTTCGCGCAGACGTGCCCGGGCTCATGCGCAGGCGGTTGGGTTCTTCAACCATCCGCCTCGATGTCGCGGCGATGGCGCTGGGGATCATCGCGGTGCTGTGCCTCGTCGTCGGTGCCGCTTCCGAGCTCGGCACGTACCGGAACGCTGTGATCACCAGGTCGCTGGTCACACCGGCCGACCTGACGGTGTTGAATCGATTGGTGGTCACGTACCCGAGCAACACCATCGTCATGACCGACAGCGGCAACGATGCGGGCTTCTGGCTGGCCGGGCTCACGGACCTGACGCCGATGGTGCCCAACGGGTTCGACTACGGCATCTTGAGCCTGCCGCTGGACGTTGCCCTCTCCCACGCGTGCACCGACCCGGCGGACGCAGCGGCCGCCATCGCACATGAGGCCGCCCTCACCCACGCGGAACTTCTCTTCGTGGGTGCGCACAAAATCCCGTCTCCGATGTACCCGTGGGACGTCAACTGCATCGCCAGGCTCCCGAATCTTCGTCTGATCACTTCGGCGCCATGGCAAGGCACGATGGCGGCGGCGTTCGCAATCATCACGTGAGGTGCCGCGTGCCCCGGGTGTCAGCGCGTGAGTTGAGCTCGCCGCGGATGTGGTTGCGTCAGGCATCACCCGACCCGGCGCCGGCGTAGGTACCGAAACTCCAGGTGACTCCTTCGGGATCGCGCGCCGTGAACCCGCGCGAGCCATAGTCCTCGTCGCGCATTTCGCGCGTGATCGTGGCGCCGTTCGTTATCGCTCGCTCATAGAGCGCGTCGGGATCGGTGACCACGACGTAGATGGCGCCGACACCGGGCGGTAGCTCAGGGCGACCTCCTCGAAACCGAACGCCTTGACCAGGAAGGCAATCGCGGCATTGGCATCGCGGTACCGGAGAGAGGGCCAGACGGCGGTGCGAGTCGTGGTTGTTGTGCTCATGACACCGAGGATGCGCCCACGGTTCCGTCCTGCGCTTGGAAAGACCGCCGCGAGGGATGGCGACGGCAGGCCAAGATGGGTTCCAGGCTCCATTCCCTCGTGGTGATAGGCGACATAGCGCCGCACGGAGGTACCGATGTGGGGACTAGGATTGGTGATGGCGGTGTCCACGGCCACAGAATATGTCTCGGGAAGGCGCTTCACGGCAATGGCTCGGCCATCACATTTGGGGTAGGGATGATGATCGTCAGAAGATGGATCGGCTCCCTCTCAGGCCGTTCTCAGGTACCTCCGTGGTCGCGTCGATATCCTCGAGCGCACTTCGATGCAGGAGAGGGAATGAAGGGGCGACAGGTGCTGAGGCCTTGTGCAGCCGGGCTGGCCGGCCTCGCACTTGCGTTCCTGCCGCAGACAACCAGCCACGCCGGCGCGTATTCCGGGCCCGCGGCAGGCGCGAGCGCGGCATACAGCTTCGCTCCGAGCAGCCTGGGTGGCGGCGGCTTCGAAAATGTCATCGCCGCAGACCCGCGGCACAACGGCGTGGTCATCAGCGGCGGGGATGTCGCCGGTCTCCAGCGCTCCACGGATTTCGGGAAGACGTGGCTTCCGGCCCAACACGGCTCGATCAACTCCGGGTACCACCCGGTTGCGGCGATCGCGTTCGACCCGAAATCGCCGAACGACGTCTATGCGGCAACCAACGGCGGAGTCGCGGAGTCAACGGACGACGGGGTGTCTTGGTCGCCACTTCCATCGCTCCCCACGGGCACCGGCTTCAACGGATCCAACACGAGCAATCCCTCGGGCACGCCGAGCCCTGAGCGCTGCGTCGGACGCCTGCTCACGATCGATGACACGACAACGCCGCATCCGATCTACGCGGCGAGCTTCAACCAAGGCGTGTGGAAGTACGCCGGCGGTGCATGGACACAGGTGGTCGCTCAGACAGACCTCGGCAATGCCTTCTGCCTAACGTCACTCGCCTGGGGATCGGGCGGAACACTCGACGTCGCCACTTGGAACGCCGGCGTGTTCGCGATTCATAACCCGGGTGGAACGGCGACGGTGCAGGCGGTGTCCGGCGCGCCGGCTGTGGTCCAGGAGTTGGTCGGCCTCGGAAACGGTGACGTCTGGGGCGCCGCCTACACCACGGGCGTCGGCCTCATCACGAGCTCAGGCTGGGAGACAAAGCTTGCTGCGGGCACCGAGCGCTACATGTCCATCGACGGATATGCCGGTAGCGGTGGCGACGTCATCGTCGCTGGATCCGACAACTCCCAGCCGGTCAGCGGGCAGCCCGGACTCCACGCGGTTCTCCACACGACGGCGGACACGGGCGCGACCTGGAAGTCGCTCCCCGTATCCACGTCACAGGTGAGCGTGAGCTACGAGCTCCTCGGCCCGCAGACGGGGAACCCCTGGTGGCACGCTTCATACGCTCCCGCGCTGCTGTACTCACAGACGATGGTGCCGTCGTCGATCGTCGTCGAACACGAGCGCACCGGCAACGACCTGTGGGTGGCGGGATACGGCGGCAACTGGCGCCAGCTCGGCGCGGAGGGGCAGGCGACGTTCTACCCATCCGACTCAGGTCTTGGCTCCACGGTGAACCATCAAATCGCGCTCGACCCGTCTTCCGCGGGCCACCCTCGCGCGAGCCAGCGCGTCTATCTCGGCGATACCGATTGGGGGATGTTCAGCTCAGCCGACGGCTTCAGCACGCAGCAGGGGATCACCGACGACCAGTTCGGCGTTGTCGGCTACGACACGGTCGTCGACGGCGCGGTTTCGCCCCCCGTCGTCTACCTCGGGGTCGGGAACCGAGACTCCAACACGCAGGGTGACCTGATCAGCGCCGCAGCTCCCGCGGTCTCGTCGGCGGCATTCCAGTCGCTCGGGCTCGCCGCCGCGACTGGCGGTGGCCGACCGCTTGCGCTCGGTGTGGTCGACACCTCCGGTACGCCGACGCTGATCGTCGCCGTGGAGGCGCGTGGCATCTGGACTCGAGCCGGCGCCGGCCCATGGACCAGCGACACGTCGCTGTTCGCGACGGATCAGCAGCCGACCGCGGCGATCGCGACCGGAACTGGCGCTCAGGCGTCGACGGTCTACGCGTACGACCGGACGATGGGTGTCTATCGATCGCTGGACGCCGGGGCACCAGGCAGTTGGACGCTCATCTGGAAGCACGCGTCGCTCGCCGCGGTGCCGTTCCTCATGGTCGACAGTGTCGATCCGACCCGGCTCTGGGTGAGCACGGTCGGCGGGCTGTACCGCCTCGACGGTGCGGCCAGCACCACCTTTGGCGCCGTGACCCCCATCGTGCCCGGCGTCACCTCGGGGCTCGGCGAGGTCGCGGGGCAGGTGTTCACTACCGAAGTCGTGACGGGAACCGGGCTCGAGCTCCAGGTCAGCGACGCGACCGGTGCCAACTTCAGCGATGAGGGCGACTACGAATTGAGCGGAACCCTGGTGAGCGCGAGCAGCATCGCCGTGGCGAGCGATGGCACCGTCTACATCGCGACCGCCGGGTCTGGGCTCATCGTCGGGACGCCGGTTGAGGCCACGACGACGTCGCTGACTTCGACGCCGAATCCCTCGAGGCTCGGCGGGCGGGTGACGTACACGGCGACGGTCACGGCCGGCAGCGGTGGCAGGATGCCTGCCGGCATCGTCGGCTTCTGGAATGGCACACAAGAGCTGGGGACGGCGAACCTCAATGCCTCCGGCGTGGCCACCTTCTCTTCCAGCAAGTTGAAGAAGGGAAGCCATTCGATCGTCGCCAAATATCAGGGAGGTACATTCGATACCCCCTCGAGCTCTGCTCCGATCGTCCAGACGGTGAACTGAAGCCCGACCTCAGGCCGTGCCTGCCGGTTTCGGGGCCGGGGTTGGTGGCAACAGCGGCGGCAGCCCGTCGAGCTGAAAGCCCCAATCGAAGAGCCGTCCCTCGAGCCGGGCCGGGTAGTTGGCGCTCAGCAGCACCGCCAGCAGGTGATGCCCACCACGGACGGCGATCCCGATCATGCAGGCACCTGCGTTGCCCGTCCAGCCGGGCTTGACGCCAACCGCTGCCGGGTAGTCCTGCAGGAGAGCGTCGAGGTTGTGCAGATGGAACGCAGGGTGCAGCGCGCTCGCCGGCAGGGTGATGGTCCTCGTGTCCACGATCCGGGCGAACAGCGGGAATTGCTGGTACGTGTACTCGGCGATCACCGCTAGGTCGTGGGCGGAGGAGTAGAGCCCGGGGTCGTCGAGCCCCGCGGTGGCCGTGAAGTGCGACTCGGTGAGGCCGAGCGCCGCCACCTGCGCATTCATTGCCGCGACAAAGCGCGCCTGGCCCACGGTGTCCACCGCGATCGCGCTGGCGGCATCATCACCGCTCGGCAGGAGCATGCCACCGAGGAGCTCCTCGACGGTGAGCGTCTGGCCGGCCTTGAGATGCATCAGCGTGTCGGCCGATGACTGGCCCAGCGCGTCCGGCGTGATCGTGACCGCCTGGTCGGGACTGAAGTTCTCGAGCGCGACCAACGACGTCAGCACCTTGGTCAGGCTCGCCGGTGCCAGTTGGACGTCGGGCTGCTTTGCCCAGAGGATCGCTCCGGTGTCCATGTCGACGAGGATCCCGGCGCGGGCGCGGATCGGCGGCGCTCCGGCAGGCATCGCCCGCGGCATCTTGAAGGTGATGGCAGCACTTGCCACGTTCATGTCGAACCACGGAGCCGGCTGTGGAGTGGTGTCAGGCCGGGAGGCCGCCGCAACCGCTGTCGGCGTTACCGGGAGGCGGGACGTCGTGGCCAGGGCTCCGACCGCGACTCCGGCGGCCACCGCCACCAGGGCGAGACGGGCAGAGGGGGGCATTCTGAGCATGGAGGGCTGCGCCGAATGGTATCCCGAGTTCGGTGCATCTTTCCGCCAAGGTTGTCATTGGCGTCGATTGCTTCACCATGTGGGCACCGCCCCGCGAGGAACCCGGGTCAGGCGATCAGCCGCCGCCGCAGGTCTTCGGGGAGGGCGTCGCCGGCGGCCGCCAGCCGGCTCTGCAGCGACTTGTCGGTGGTGAGCGCGCGGAACATCATCGCGATGGTGACCTCGTGCTCGGGGCGGTGCACGATGGTGATCGCATCGCCGCCGGTCACCCGACCCGGAACGATCACCCGAAGGTAGGCGCCAGGCGCACCTCGTTGGGTGAAGCGCTTGACCCAGAGTTGCTCCTCGAGCCAGCCGGCGAAGGTCCTGCAGGGAATGCGCGGGGAGGTCACCTCGAGCACGCAGTCGCCACCGACCTGCCAGCGCTCGCCGATCAGCGCCCCGTTGACGTCCAGCCCGGAGGTGGTCAGATTCTCGCCAAAGACACCGTTGGTGAGTGGCCGCCCGAGCTCGGCCTGCCATGTGTCCAGGTCCTCGCGCGCATAGGCGTAGACGGCCTGGTCCGTTCCACCATGCGAGCGCGGATCCCCGATCGCATCGCCCGAGGCGCCGCTGCGCCCTCGCTCCGGGCCCGGATCGCGAAGTTCCACGGGTTCCGTCGACGGGCGTTTGTCGATCCCGGTCACGCCGGTGTCGGTGTGCCGGCTTGCCCTGGACCGGCCGAGGTTCACGGAAAGTAGGGTCGCCATCGCTCGGCAAGGATACCCGTGAGCTCGTCGCGNNATCGCCGGCGAGGCTGGATGCTCGCCCGCCTACCTGTCCGAGGTCGAGCGCGGCCTCAAGGACGTCTCCGCCGACCTGCTGGTGGCGATCACGTATGCGCTCTCGGTACCGATCGCCGCCGTGTACACCGA
>PNBE01000138.1 GCA_003135895.1 Candidatus Dormiibacterota bacterium | reverse complement strand
CCCGCGCTGATGCTGAAGGTGGTCGCCCCGGTCACGTCACCCAGGCTGTTGTCCTGGCCGTCGTAGCCGGTCGCCGTGTAGGCCTGGCTCGTCCCCGCGCTCACCGTCGCCGACACCGGCGCCAGGCCCAGGTGGTCGAGCGGCGCGACCGAAACGTACGCGAGCGAAACGTCACTCAGGACTGGCGCCACTCTGAGATCGTTTGTCGAAAGCACCGCACGGTACTGGACGTACCGAGCGCTCGCATTGATGGCGGCAGGCGTCGCGCCGATGGCAACAAACGACGACCATGTGCCGTCCGGTGTCGATGTGTCGCCAGTACGATAGGAGAGCGCGATCGAGGTGCCCGTTGGGACGTCCGCCGTCCACGTTAGGCCGCTCCATCTGACCTGCCCACCCGCGTCGAAAACGCGAGAGTAGAACGTTCCGGTCGACGCGTACGGCGTCATTCGGATCCAGTCCACGGCAAGTGCTGAGCCATCGAGCTGGTAGTCGCTCACCAGCGGTCGCATCTGCGCCCCGATCGACACCGGCTCGGTACCGACCACCGTCCCGTCGATGGAGAAGACGACACTCGAGGCCGTCCAATCGATACGGAACAGGTGTGCCGAGCCGATCCAGTTACCCGGAATTAGGGTGTCGGTCGTGGCACCGTTGTTGTTGGTGCGCGCGTAGAGACTCGTCGTCGTGTCCTTGGTGCTGAAGATCGCCCAATTGGGCGAGTTGTTAAGGTCGACGCCGAAACCGGCGTTTTGGAACGTCTCGGATCCGAAGGTGCCCACGAATTCAAGCGAATGCCCTGGCCCGTAGAGTGCATCTGTCGTCGCGAGCGCCCCGTCGACGCTGAGCGCGCCGCCGCTAACGGTCGACGTCCCGCCAGTCCACGGCGTGCTGGACCACCCCGGCGGCAGCCCGGGTCCACCCGAGAACTCCTCGCCCACCGTCGGAGCAAGGGTGACCTCGCCGTCACCGGTCTGCGAGACGTAGGTGCCCTGACCGAGCGTCCCGGCCCCGAAGTCGGCGCTCGTGGTGTCGACGAATGTTCCCACCCCGGTCGTGAAGGACCAGACGCGATCCGCAGCCAGATGGTTGCCGGCGAGATCGCTCACCCCCGTCGTCACGCGAGCCGTGTACACGGTGCCGGGCGCCAACGGTGCGGACGGTGACAGCGTCGCTGTCTCAGTTGCGGCGTCGTACGTTACGGTGGCCGCGACCGACCCGCCGCCGTTCCGCGACAGCGTGAAAGTGCTCGACGAAAGAGTCGCCGAATCGAGCGGCTCGGAGAACGTCGCTGCCACGTTCGACGACGCGGCCACACCGGTGGCACCATCGACCGGAGACGTGGAGACGACCACGGGTAGCGTGGTGTCGGCCGACGCCGTGTAGAAGAGATCGACCTGTTGCAGTGCCGGCGTCTGGTTGACATCGGTGGTCGAGAGGACCGCTCGGTACTGGATGTAGGGCGCCGTCGTGCCGATCGCAGCACCCGAGGCCGCGATCGGGGTGAACGCGGTCCAACTCGCATCCGGCGTCGGCGTCGACCCGGTGCGCACGCTCATCGAGATGGCGGTCCCCGCGGGGGTGTCGGCCAACCACGACATGTTCGCCCATGTGGTGTTCGCCCCCGTCCCGAAGACACGCGACGTGAACGTCCCGCTCGCCGCATACGGGGTCATGCGCATCCAGTTGATCGAGATGGTTGCGCCGCCGGGCGCCCCGTCGCTCGCGATCGGCTCCATGGGCGTGGTGAAGCCGCTCACCGCGTGGGAGGCGAACTGGACGCCATCCACCCAGAACGTCACCGCCGAGCCCGTCCAGTCGATCCGGTATAGGTGAGGCGACCCGATCAAGTTCCCTTGCAACGGCGTGTCGATCGTGGTGCCGCCGTTGTTCGTGCGTGCGTAGAGCGTTCCTGTCGTGGTCCCGGTGCTGAAGATCGCCCAATACGGCGAGTCATTGAGATCGACGCCGAATCCGGCATGCTGAAATGTCCCGTTGCCGAAGGTGGCGACGAACTCGAGGGACCGGCCGGGTCCGTATGTCGCGACGGTGTTGGCTCGTGCGCCGTCCAAGGTGAGACTGCCGTTCGAGACGGCGGCGGTCCCGCCTGCGCTCCAGGGACCGCTCAACCATCCGGCGGGCAGGGACGTGCCAGAGAACTCTGCTCCGACGGTCGGGGCAAGGGTCACCTCGCCATCGCCGGTCTGCGAGATGTACGTGTTGGCGTCGAGTGTGCCCGCGCCGAAGTCACTCGCGGTGGTGTCGATGAAGACACTTGACGGCGACGTAAATTGCGCCGGACTTGCGAGAGCGTCGGGATAAGTCGCGCGGTTGCCGGCGGCGTCCGCCGAGCTCACCCGGTAGTAGTACGTAGTGTTCGCCGCCAGCCCGGTGAGGCTCACGCTGTGGCTCGTGGCGTTGCCGGCGCCGCTGGCGTTGAGGTTCAACGTGTCCGGCGCGGTGCCGTAGTTGACCTGCGAGTCCGAGGCCTCATCCGTGCTCCAGGTGATCGTCTCGCTGGTCCCGTCGGCGCCGAGGCCAGCGTTGACCGAGGAGATCACCGGGGCGGTCGTGTCTGCCGCGTACGATGCCGCATAGGTGCCGGCCGTCGCGTCGAAGAATGCGTATTCGATCCCGTTGATGGTCTGCGTCGTGTACGTTGCGGAATGCCCGTTACGCGTTAGCCCAGTCAAGGGTCCGGCAGCCGACGTCGCCGGCAGCATCCCCTGCAGCCCGTTCGTGTTGGCGCCGTCGGTGACCGTGAAACCGAGGACACCACCACTCCATGAAAGCGAACCGAACGACGAAGCGTCGCGCCCGTCAAGCCATTGCAGCATCTGGCGTCCGGAGACGACCGGCACGCCGCGCGCCTTGGCGGAGGCGATGATCGCGTCCGACCCACTCGACGCCGCGGTGTCCGTGTGCATATTGGCGGTGAACGCGCCGTAGTAGGCGTCGGGACCAAGCGCGTTGCTAAGGAGGGTGTCGATCGTGAACGGGTAGGACTGGCCCGACTCGTCGGTCATCTGCGTGGCCGCCTGGTAGACGTCGATCATCGAGCCGTCCGTGTCGGCGAAGCGCATCGGCATGCCGGATCCGGTGAACATGCCGGGGCGGTCCTGCACCCACTCCGGCGGCCAGTAGTAGTAGTTCGCGTCGAGGCGGATGCCGTTATCGAGCTCGACCTTCGGCTGTGTCGCCCAGTCGCTCCACGGGATGCAGTGAGTGCGGTTGCTGTCCGGCGCCGGGACGCTGGGCAACAGGCTCTCCCATTGAGCGATCTGTGTCGCGTAGTCGCTAGCGAGCTGCGCCGGCGTCCAGTCGGCGCAGTCGGTGGTGATGTGCACACCGATCTCGAATCCCTCGGCGGTGTACGCTGCAGCCTGCTGGTCGNNTTGGCTGCGCTGTCCGCGAGGTACGTGTCGAAGCGTCCGGGGGTCCCCCCGTTGCCGTGGTCGTCACCGGTCATGATGACCACGGCCTTGTCCCCGTTCGGGAAATACCAGAAGCGCGGCAGCGGGGAGGCCGGCGCCTGCATGTCCTCGATGAGATTGCCGAGCAGGCGCTGCTGCTCATCCGCCTGCGGGATCGCGACCTTGTTGAGGTTCACCCAGTCCGGCTGTGGATCGCTCGCGGCGGCACCGTAGAAGAGGTCGTCCGACCTGATCGGTGGCTGCCCGTCGCGCTCCTGGCCGGCCCACGCCGGGTTCCCCTGGCGCGTGTACACGACCGACCGCGCCAGGTCATACGTGAAGGCAGCGGCGTGACCCCCGTTGGTCCCGACGCTGCGCCACGTCACCGCCGGGTTCGACGTCGATGTGGCGGCGTCTGAGTACAGGGTCGCCACGGTGGTCGCTCCACTCGTTGTGTATTTGTCGGCCGTGCCGTGGAACTGGATGGTCTGATCGACGATGCCCGCTCCGGGCGCGTGGGAGGTGTCGACGAGGAGATACCCGTTCGAAAGGCTGCTGCCCGCATCGGTGAGACCGAGGAGTCCGGCGAGTTGTTTGTCCGGATGCATCGCGATCAGGTTGCCGCCCGCCTCCACCCAGTCACTCAACATCGTCGTCTGCGCGGCTGTGATCGTCATGTCGCCGAGGATGGCCACCCTGTACGGCTCGAGAAGGGTGGGCGTCAGGCCCGAGATGTCCCGGGTCGCGAATTCGTTGAAGCCCTCGGTGCGAAGGATCTCCGCGTAATAGCTCGTGAAGGGGTTCGCAGGCGATGTGATCACCAGGATCGGACCGCCGGGTCCCTGGGTCGGCGGCGGGGGCGGCGGTGCCGCGGTGGTGAACGACCACGCATAGTCCGAAGCGAGAGCGTTGCCGGCAATGTCCTTGACGCCATTGCTGCCGCTGATGACGGTCGCGGTGTACGTCGTCGAGGCCGCGAGTGCGGAGTCCGGCGTCAACGTCGCACTCAGCGCTCCCGCGTTGTATGCAACAGAGGCGGAAAGTGGCGGGTTGGATCCAGTGCGCAGGACGACGGTGCCGCTGTTTACGGTGGACGGGTCGAGGGCTTCGCTGAACCTGGCGGTCACCGTTGCGCCGGTGGCCACGGCGGTCGCACCGTTCACCGGGGTGACGCTCGTAACCGTCGGCGGCGTGGTGTCGGGTCCGACCGAGGTCGCGAAGACCACGTCCACCCAGTAGTTGGTGGCGTTCCAAGTGTTCGTCGGGAAACCGGCGTCCGTGTCGACGTCAGGGCCGTAGCGGTAGACACCGTTGGGACCGGACGCTCCGTCCTGCAGCGCGTGCAGTGGGGCGTTGTCGAACGGACCTCCGGCAAAGTAGGCGCCGTTGGCAGAGTAGTGACCGGAGTCCGTGTGGTACGAGGCAACGTAGGTGGTGTTCGCGGTGACGGGCACCGGGGTGCCGAGCGTGACCTCCTGCCAGCCGGACGACGATTCGCCGGTGAAGGTCGCGGTTGCCAGCAGCGTGCCCGCGGTCGACCAGAGGTGCCCGACGTGCGTGCCGGTGTTCGCATCGCTCCGGTAGTAGCGCAGCCCGGTGATGTAGCCGTCGGTGTCGGCCTGGAACTTCACGCCGAGTTCACTGCTGCTGCCGTCCCCGGCGTCGATGAGGCCCGGGGTGACGGATGAATCCCAGATGGAGCACGGACAACTCCGTGATGCTGCCAAGACCGTTGGGGCGACGTCGCCGGTCGTGAACAGTGGAGCGAACAGCGCGGCAAACGTGAAGAGCGAGAGCAGCCGTCCACGAATGCGTGAGTGGGCGCTGCCTGTATTCCTCTTAAGGAGCAAACCGAAGGATGTACCCGCGTCACCTCTGCCCAATGAGCGTGCAGAGGTATTCTCATTCCCCACGGCGGTACCCCCGGTTACATGTTTGCGGTCCTAGGTTTTCGACATTAGGCTTCTCGTCTGCACGCGCCACAGAGCCGAACGTCACAAGTCGATAGCGGGAATCACGGGGATGCACTGGGGGTGGACCACGTAGTCGTGCAGCACCCGCACGACGTGGCGTCGGCCGACGATGAGCAGTCGGTCCAGACACTCTCGGCGCAGGCTGCCGAANNGGGCGCCCGCACCGGGGTGCGGAGGATCCGGATCCCCTCCGAGCGAAACACCTCGTCGAAGGCTGCGGTGAACTTCGCGTCCCGGTCCCGGATGAGAAAGCGCAGTGGCGCCGTCCGGTCGGTGAACGTGCTGATGAGGTTGCGGGCCTGCTGGGTCACCCACTATCCCGCACCCGTGAACCGATCGCACACGGCCGGATCCTCGATACGTGGCAGGTCCGCTTCGAACGCCGCCCGGGCGTACTTGACGTTGTAGCCACTTCCGGTCAGCGGGCTGCTGAACTGGATGGGCGTCGGGCGCAGTTTGGTGTTGCCGTCAGGCCACAGTGGCTGGTACGGCACACTGTCGAGCCCTGGCGCACCGCCCGGTTGACAGTCGTTCCACTCCTGGCGCAGCCACCCGCGCAGAGCATCGCCGTGCCGGTGAAGTTCGTCGGTCAGCCGTAAAGGGGCTGCTTCCGGCTCGACCTCGGGTAGCATGGCCCGTAGATGCGCGCACTCCCGGTCGTTGCTGCAGGGCTCAGCATTGGGCTGACCGCCACGGTCGGGGCGATGACCGCGCTTGCCAGCGGTCGCCAGGCGTCGTTCGCACATACGGCCGCGGCCCTCGAGCACCGATGGGACGCGGAGACGGCGGCCGGCGAACCGGCGGCAAGCCTCGAGCCGCTCCGTAGTCAGCTCGCCCGCTCAGCGTACGACTCGGCGCCTGGCTGGTCCCCGCAGTGGTGGGTCGGGACAGGGCAGAGCGTGCTTGACGACCTCGAGGCGCGCACCACGCGTGCCTGGACAGCCGCGGTGGATGCGGCGCGTGGGCAGGCGACAGGGGTGTTCACCAGTTGGGAGCTGATGGCCGCGCAATTGTCGTCGTACATCCCCGCCAGTGCGGTCAGCGCGGAGCAGGGGTGGGCACAGGAGCTCGCGGCGGCCGCGACCCCGCTGGCCGTCGAGCGGCTGATCTCTCAGTGGACTGCGTACGTCACCAGCGCGCGCAAGGCTGCGCTTCTCAACCAGCTCAACGCCGAGGTGAGTGCGTACCGAGGCCTCGACGGACTGCTGTCGCAGGCGGATTCAGCCGTGGCGAAGGCACGTCACGACCACCTCGATGCCGGTCAGGTGCCGGCGCTGACCACGGCTCTGCGCAGCGAGATGTCGACGCATGCCGACGCGACGACCACGATGCGCGCCCTGCTCACCTCGGTGCAAACACTCCGTGCGCTGATCGGCCTGAACAATAGTGTCGCAGCCACCCTGCTGCCGATGCGGTACAGCGTCGACCAGGCGGGCGCCGAGGGGATCCCCAGTGCGGCGAGCTTCCTCGCCCAGTACAACGCGATCGCGCTGGCGTTTCGCGTCGCGAGCGAGACGTCTCAGCTCAACACTGTCGCCGCGCATGCTGTGGCGTTGCGCACCGCGGTTGCCGCTGCGCTTATTGCAGGTCGCTGCGGCCACGGCGTGCCGTCGGGCAAGGCGATCACGCTCAACCTGACGCTGCAGGAAGCGATCTTTTACCAGAATGGCTGCGCGGTCCGGGCCACGCCGATCACCACCGGGCGACTCTATCTGCGCACGCCGACCGGCTACTTCCACGTGTTCTTCAAGACATCGCCATTCACGATGGTGTCGCCCTGGCCACGAGGATCCCCGTTCTGGTACCCGACGGGGACGGTGACCTGGGTGATGGAATTCGACTACGGCGGCTATTTCCTGCACGATGCGTCGTGGGAGCCTTCGTCGATGTACGGCCCGGGTAGCGAGAACAGCTACGTCGCAAGCCATGGATGTGTTCATATCCCGACGTCCGTGATGCGGTGGGCCTACGGGTGGACGCCCATCGGGACGCCGGTGATCATCACGCAGTAGCGCTGACGATCATTCGTCACGCTCGCGCCAGACAAGCACGCTCGCTGCGATGTTCACGGTGCGCGCGTCCATGTACCAATGCTTGCGGCAGTAACACTCCGCGCACTGAACACACCAATACGGACACGCGTCGCGATCCAGCGCATAGAGCTCGGCCGCAGTGCCGGCCTCGATGACGCCGCGGTCCGGCTGTGGCATGCTCCGGGAAGCCATCCTCATGTCTTCACATCCCCTTGTTCTTGCAGGGTCTGACTGGGGTTGGTGAGTCAGCGGGGGCGGACGGACCGCACTGGGACGAGCTACGCAAGCGCGCTTCTATCAGGTCACGTTCCGCCCCGCTGACGACACCGGGAACCTTCCGCTGGCGGGTCGACAGATCACGTTTCGAGGCACCCCGGCCAGTGTTAATTCGAGTCAGGCCCGGGCGAAAGGCTCTCCGGCGCGCATCATGGCAGCCGCCCGCACGGCATCACGGCTCGGGCTTGATTCGGGATGACGGTGCTGGCGGTGGTGCACACATCGGGATCATCCCAGTGCTAATTGCACGTTGGCCCGCGAGGCAATCGGAGCCACAGCCAGGTCGTCGATATGCAATGCTCGTGCCGCCCTCGTTGAAGGGCCTGACCGGTATGCGGGAGCGTCGAGATGGCGGAGCTGCT
>PNBE01000051.1 GCA_003135895.1 Candidatus Dormiibacterota bacterium | reverse complement strand
AGGTGCTGGAGCTCATCGACCGCGCCAGGCTCGGGCTTCCCGACGAGCTGATGCAGGCGCGGCACCTCCTCGAGGATCAGCGCAGAGTCGTCGTCGAAGCCGAGCAGGAGGCCGAGCGAATCCTCTCGCGAGCAGAGACTGAGGTGGCGCGAATCGTCGGAGAGGCCGAGGCGCGCGCCGCTGTCATGGTCGGCGACCACGCCATCGCTGAGCAGGCCCGGGAGCACGCTGCAACCGTGCTCACCGAGGCTGAGGAACGGGCCGCGAAGACCTGCAGCGAAGCGGACGCGTATGCCCGAGAGGTCATGCTCCGCCTCGAGGATCAGCTGATGCGGGCGGCGACGACGGTCCGCAAAGGTATCGATGCGCTCCCCACCGAGGGTGGATCGCGGCGCAAACGCCGGGAGCGCGAGTAGGCTCTCGGGTCGCCCGCGATGAACGCACCGCTATACTGACCGCACCTACTGGCCGCGCTGCCGTGCGTGCGCGCCGTCCCCGGAGAAACCGAGCATGCCGCTTCCCAAGCAAAAGATCTCAAAGCGTCGCCGCGACTTTCGGCGCTCTCACCACGCGCTGGAAATGCCGACGCTCTCACCATGCCCGCGCTGCCGCCAGCCGCGGATTCCTCACCGCGTCTGCCCGAACTGCGGCCACTATCGCGGCCGCGAAGTGGTCGTCACCGAGTAACCATCGGTCCTGTTGGCCCGAGTCGCACTCTGCTTTCCCGGACAGGGCAGCCAGGCCGCCGGTATGGCGGATGGGTTGACGGATCTCCCTCTCGCCGCTGAGATGCTCAGCGCCGCTGAGTCATCGGGCCTCGATCTGCGAGCCGCGCTGTCGGGCGACGACGAGCATCTCCGTCCCACCGAGATCGCGCAGCCTGCCCTCCTCTTTGTCGAATGCGCCCTGCGCAGCACCCTGCCGGATGATCTCGACGTCGTCGCGGTTGCAGGCCACAGTGTCGGTGAGTACGCGGCGGCGGTTGCCGCGCACGCGCTCCAACCTGGGGACGCGATGCGACTGGTGATCGAGCGCGGCCGGGCCATGGCAGCGATGCGCGACGGAACCATGTGCGCGTTGATCGGCATCGACGTCGATGTCGCCACCACGATCTGCGATGAGACGCAACACGAGACCGGCGAGGTTGTGGTCGTCGCCAATCTCAACGCGCCGGGTCAGCTGGTCATCAGCGGCTCGACCGCCGGTGTCGACGCCGCAGCCAAGCTCGCGCTCTCGCGCGGAGCGCGACGTGCGATCCCGCTCAATGTGAGCGGCGCATTCCATTCGCCACTGATGACCTCTGCGGCAACGCGTTTCGAGACCGCGCTCGACGGCGTGTCGGTCGCCGACCCGCACCCGCCCGTGGTCTGCAACGTCGATGCATCCGATGTGCACACAGCGGCAGAACTGCGTGACCGGCTGCGCGCACAGCTCACGTCGCCGGTGCGATGGATCGAGTGCGTGCGCCGGCTCGTCGACCTCGGTGCCGAGGCGCTCGTCGAAGTCGGCCCGGGCACCGTGCTGAGCGGACTCGCGCGGCGCATTGCGCCGGATGTGCGCACGGTGTCGATCGGCAGCGCGGGTGCTGCGGCAAGCCTTGACGTTGCGGGGGTCGCGGGGTGAGCGAGACACGCGCCCTCGAAGGCCGACGCGCCCTGGTCACCGGCGCCTCACGCGGCATTGGCCGGGCAACGGTCGTCGCACTCGCTCGAGCGGGAGCATCGGTGGCGGTGGGGTACTCGGCGCACCCTGATGGCGCCGAGGAATTGGTCGCCACGCTGCGGGCCGACCACAACGCAACAGCTGTCGCGCTGGGTGCTGACCTCGCCGATCCGGGCGCGGCTGCAAGGCTCGTCGACCAGACCGTCCAGGCCCTTGGTGGCGTCGACATCGTCGTCAACAACGCGGGGGTCACCCGCGACAACCTGGCGATCCGCCTGACCGACGATGACTGGAACGCCGTGATCGCCGTCGATCTGACTGCCGCGTTTCTTATCTGCCGCGCAGCGCTGCGTCCCATGCTCCGCCAGCGATTCGGCCGCATCGTCAATGTGTCGAGCGTCTCCGGAGTCATCGGCAATGCCGGGCAGTCCAACTACTCCGCAGCCAAGGCCGGGCTCATCGGGCTGACCAAATCACTGGCTCGCGAGGTCGCGAGCCGGGACATCACGGTCAACGCGGTCGCTCCCGGTTTCATCGAAACCGAGATGACCACGTCGCTCGGCGACGCGGTACGCGCATCGGCGATTGCCGCTATTCCGAAGGGCCGCATGGGGACGGCCGACGAGGTCGCCGCGGCAATTGCCTTCCTCGTCCTGCCAGAGTCCGGGTACATCACCGGTCACGTGCTCCATGTCGACGGCGGTCTTGCCGCATGAGCGAGTCCGGCACTCCCTCCAACAGCGAAGGCCCACCGGAACAAATCATCGACGGCGCCTCGGGGCCGTTTGCTTGGCGCCCCCCCGCTCCTGACGCTATCGTTTCGCCCCAGACTGATGCGGCACCCCCCGCAACCACACCATCACAAGGAACGCCTGATGCCAGATCTAACCTTCGACCGGTTCAAGGCGATCGTCGCCGATCAACTCGGCGTGGAGACCGAGCAGGTGACGCCGGAGGCGTCGTTCGTGGAGGACCTGAACGCGGACTCGCTCGACCTGGTCGAGTTGATAATGGCGTTCGAGGAGGAGTACCAGATGGAGATCTCCGACGAGGACGCGGAGAAGATCGGGACGGTGGGCCAGGCCTGGGACTACATCCAGGAGAAGGTGGGGGCGACAACCTAGCCAAGCCCACCAAGGCTCTGGTGGCGGTCCCAGCGCCGAAACAGACACCGTCGCCGCTCGGAGAGCAGGAGCTCGAGCGCCTGCGCGAGCTCCAGAAGCGGATCGGTATCCAGTTCCGCAAGCAGGAGCTGCTTCGCGAGGCGATGACCCACGCCTCGTGGAACAACGAGCATGGGGAACCGGCCGGACCCGGCCACGACAACGAGCGGCTCGAGTACCTGGGTGACGCCGTCCTCGAGTTGGTGGTCGGCGAATACCTCTTCCGGCGCTTCCCCACCTACGACGAGGGCCAGCTCACCCAGCTCCGCGCGGCGCTGGTCAACACCACGTCGTTGGCCCGGCTCGGCGAGCGCCTCGAGCTTGGGGAGACGCTGCTCATGGGACGGGGAGCGGTCAAGACCGGCGCCCGCAAGCTCCCGTCCCTGCTCGCCAACGCGTTCGAGGCGATGATCGGCGCGATCTTCCTCGACCAGGGCTACCGCGCGGCAACCAAGGTCTTCCTGCAGAACATCGGCGACCTCGCCGAATGGAGCGACGAGAATTTCAAGGGCCAGCTCCAGCAGGCGTCGCAGGACCGCACCGGCGACACCCCGCACTACCGGGTGATCGCCACCGGCGGTCCCGGACACAAGCGCGAGTACACCGCCGAGGTCCTGCTCGGCGAGCGTGTCGGCGGGACCGGGCGCGGGCCGACCAAGCAGGCGGCGGAGCAGGCCGCCGCGCATGACGCGCTCGACAAGCTGACCAAGACGAGCCGCGGGGGTGCCGCAGCCGCGGTCGGGGCGGCGCGCGACGCAGCCAAGACGGTGGCATCCGAGCCTGCTCGGGTCCGGCGCCGCGTTGCCGAGGTTGCTGCCGATCGAGGCGCAACGCCGCGGCGCCGGCGTGGACGCTCTGGAGCGCGGCCCGCCGAGGTTGCGGGAACTGCGACTGACACTTCGATACCGAGGCGGAGCCGGAGCCTGCTGTCAGCACTGCGCCACGCGGCGGAGGCCCTGGTCGGGCGCCAGCCCGCTGCGCCGCCGCCGTCAGAGGCCGCTGCACCCGCCCCACGCCGCCGTCGCGGGCGTCGTGGTGGTCGCGGCCGCGGCGGTGGGAGCACACCGCCGGTCGCGGAGTGAGCACCAGATCTTGGGGCCCGGAGATCACCGTGGCCCAAGATGTTGACGTGGCGCGCCCCGCGCGTGGACAATCGCCCCGATGAGGCTCCGGCGGATCACCCTGTCCGGGTTCAAGACGTTCGCGGCTCGCAGCGAGGTGCTCTTCGACCCCGGGATCACCGCCATCGTCGGTCCGAATGGGAGCGGTAAGAGCAACCTCGTCGATGCCGTGCGCTGGGCGCTCGGCGAGACCAACGCCCGTGAGCTGCGCGGGCAGCGGATGGACGAGGTCATCTACGCCGGCGGCGGCGGGCGCCAGCGCATGGGGCTCGCCCAGGTCGAGCTGGTCATCGACAACGAGGAAGGCACCCTGCCCTCTGACGATCCCGAGGTCTCGGTCAGCCGGCGGGTGGCGCGTGGTGACCGCGACACCGAGTTCCGCATCAACGGCGATCACGTCCGGTTGCGCGACCTGGAGCGACTCCTCGGTGGCACCGGGCTGACCCAGAACGGCTACGCGGTGGTGGTGCAGAACGATATCGACGGCATCATCGAAGCGACCCCCGCGCAACGCCGGACTCTGGTAGAGCAGGCGGCGGGTGTGCGGGCGTTGCGCGCCGCCTGTGAAGAGGCCTCGCACCGGCTCGACGGCGCCGACGTCATCGTTCGGCGGTTGACCGACCTGCTCGAGGACGCGACGCCCCGGCTTGCCGAGCTGAGCGAGCAATCCGTCGCCGCGATCGAGCTTCGCGCCATGAGCGAGCGCCTCACCGAGCTGCGCGGCAGCCTGGCGCACGAGGAGTGGCGCGCAGCCAGGGCAAGCCTCAAGCTCGCCCGTCGACGCCTGGAGCAGGCGCTGGGGCGCTGTGAGGCCGCATCCGAGGCGGATGCGGCGTTCGCGCACCGATCGGACGCGGCACGTCAGCATCTCGACGTCGCACGCACTGCGCGCGACGCGGCAGCACGCCGGCTCGAGGATGCGCGCATTCAGGTCGAGCGCGGGGAAGGACTGCAGCGGCGCTTTGCCGACCGGCTCCGCTCCGCGGTTGCGCAGCGAGGCGTGGCCGTCGCCGACCTTGCGGCGATCTTCCCCGAGGTCCAGGCCGCGGCCGCCGCACTGGCGGCCGTCGAAGCGGGCGACGAGCAGCGCACCTGGGATCTCCTCGAACATGAGGCCAACCGGCTGCGCCTCGCGGCGAGCGAGGCGGCCGCCGAAGCGGCGATCGAAGACGAGCGGTTCGCCGCCGCCGCCGCCGGGCTTGCCGCTGCTGAAGTTGAGCGAGCGACGGCCGCTGCGGAGGCTGGCGCGGCGATCGCCCGCGCCGAACTCGCCGCATCGGCGGTGAGCGCGCTGGTCATCGAATCCGAGACCGCTGCGACGCATATCGCGGACCTCGAAGGCGCGCTCGCGGTGCAGATCGCCGGGGCGGACGAGGCTGCGCAGCGCGCGCGCTCGACGGCGGCGAAGGTGGGAGAGGCGCGCGGGGCGGTCGACGCGGCCTGGGAAGCGGTCAATGCAGCCGACCGAGCGGTCGCTGACGCTGCCGGCAAGGCCCGGCTTGCGCTCGCGGCGCTCGCGGCCGCCCGCGGCCGGCTCAGCGGGAGCGCGTCAGACGGCGGGATCGCTCGGGCCGTCGCAGCAGGCTCGCTGCATGCTCGACGGCTGGTCGACTGCCTGGAGGTGATCGACGACTCGCTCGCCGGTGCTGTGGCAGCGGCCCTGGAGGAGAACCTCGGAGCCTGGCTGGTGGACGACCTCGTGGCGGCCGCCGCCCATCTGGATCGCGAGGGGCCGCGCGAACGCCTGATACGCGCCAACCTCGAGGCGATGACAGAGGCCCCGGCTCCCGAGCCCTACCTCCTCCTGTCCGGCGCGGTCTCAGTCTCGCCCCCAGCGCGCGGCGCGGTGAGCCACCTCCTGCATGGCGTCTGGGTCGCTCCGCACCTTGCATCCGCGGGGGAGGCGTTCACTCGGGGCGCGTTATTCGCCGTCCTCCGCGACGGCACCGTCGTGACCCGTACGGGGCTGCGCGGCGGGCGTGCCGTCGACACCATCGAGCTGGCACGCGTGGAGCGCGCCGCTGCGGAAGCTGCCGAGCGTGCTGAACGCCTCGAGGCCGCTGCGGTGCTCGCCGCAGCCAACGCTCGGGATCGCCTCAACGATCTTGATCAAGCACTCTCGGTCGCCGTCGACGCCGACCGGGCGGCTCGGGCCGCGGAGGCGGCTGCCGCGGCCGTCGCGGTCGGGGCGCAGCAGTCGCTCGACGCGGCGACGGCCCAGGCCGAGCGTGCGGCCACAACGCTGGTCGCTCGACGTGCCGAAGCGAACGCGGCGATCGAGGCGCAATCGGTCACCGACCGGCAGCTGGCCTCCGCCGCCGAACGGCATGCCGGGCTCGAGACTGCAGCCGCCGCGACCGAGGCGCATACCCGGCGGGCCCGCCTCGCAGCCGAGACCGCCCGCGTGGCCGCTGAGGAAGCAGAGCTGGTGCTCTCCCGGGCAAAGGCCGAAGGCGCCCACGTCGAGGAGCGGCGCGAGGCCGCACACCGTGCGGTGGACGCCGCCAGATCGCGCCTCGCTGCAGCGGAAACGCGCCGGCTCATCGCCGAAGGCGACGCGCTCGCAGCGATCGTCCACGGACTCCAGGGTCGCGGCGAGGCGGCGCGCGCAGCCCTCGAGCAGTCCGCGGCGCAGGACGAGCACGACCGTGTGGCGCTGCCCATCCCCGAGCTCGAGCTCACCGTGCTCTCACTCGAAACCGAGCACGCGGAGGTCGCGGTGGCGGTGGCTCGCGCCGGTGACGAGCTCCAGGCGGCCGAGCAGGAGGTGACCGCGTGCGAGGCCGCGGTCGCCGAGCATGCCGACGCGGTTCGCGACCTGAGTGACGACGACACCGTCGAACTCGACCCCGCAGCGGCCGAACGTGCCGAGCGTGAGATCGTTCGCCTGGAGCGCCGGATCTCCGGGCTCGGCGCTGTCAATGCGCTCGCTCCTGAACAGCACGAGGCACTCAACGCTCGTGTCGCCACGATCGGGGTGCAGCGCGACGACCTCGCTCGTGCCAGCGCGGAGTTGCGGGCCATGTCCCGTCACCTCGAGCGTGAGATCGAGCGGCGGTTCGACACGGTGTTCGGCGCCGTCTCGTTCCACTTCCAGGAGCTATACGCGGAGCTATTCCCGGGCGGCAAGGCGACCCTGCGGCTCGAGGAGCCGGAGCCGGCCACGCTCGATCTCGACGGCGCCGGACCGCCTCCGGCGGAGCGCCGCCCAGGTGTCGAGATTCTCGCCCAGCCCCCGGGCAAGCGCCAGACCCCGCTCCGGCTGCTCAGCGGCGGCGAGCGAGCCCTGACCGCGCTGGCCGTGGTGCTTGCCCTGCAGCAGGTGAATCCCAGCCCCTTCTACGTCTTCGACGAGGTCGACGCCGCTCTCGACGACAGCAACGTGCTGCGCTTCACCCGGCTGCTGCGCCGGCTCGGCGCCACCCAGCAGTTCCTGGTGGTCACCCACAACCACATCACCATGGCCGCGGCCGATGCGCTGTGGGGCGTGACCATCGATGCTGAGGGGACGAGTTCGGTGCTCGGCGTGCGCTTCGACGAAGCGGAGGTCGCAGCCTCGCCGACGACGTCGCTGCACCGGGTGGCCGGGTGATCCCGGCGATGCACGCGCGCTGTGATGTCTGACGAGGTCGTCGCCCCGGTACGGCGGAGCGCCTGGTGGCGACGCGTCTCCAGCCGGATGGACAAGGCGTCGAACGCGTTCAGCACCGAGATGCACGGGCTCGCCGTGCCGGGGCGAAAGCTCGACGACGCGTTCTACGACGAGCTGACCGAGGTGCTGATCGCTGCCGACTGTGGCGTCGAGCTCTCGGAACGCCTCACCGCGGCGCTGCGCCAGCGCGCCAGGCACGAAAAGCTGGCCGACGGCGCCCAGGCAATCGCCGCGTTGAAAGCCGAGATCCTCGCGGTGATGAGCACCTACGACCGCTCCCTCAACCTCAAGGCCGTGCCGAGTGTCGTGCTCGTCGTCGGCGTCAACGGGAGTGGCAAGACGACCACGATCGGCAAGCTTGCCTACAGGCTGCGCGAGGAGGGACGCACCTCGCTCATCGCCGCCGCCGACACCTATCGCGCCGCGGCGATCGACCAGATGCGCGTCTGGGCGGACCGTGCCGGCACCGACGTGGTCGCCCATCAGCCCGGGGCCGACCCCGGCGCCGTGGTGTTCGACGCCATCCAGGCGGGGCAGGCACGCCGGATCGACGTGGTCCTGGTTGACACCGCGGGACGCCTGCACACCAAGGTCAACCTCATGGCAGAGTTGGGCAAGATCCGCCGGGTTGTCGAGCGGCTGATCCCTGAGGCGCCGCACGAGGTCCTCCTCGCGGTCGACGCGACCACGGGGATGAATGCGATGCGGCAAGCGCTGGCCTTCCACGAGACCACAAAGCTGACCGGGCTCGTGATCACCAAGCTGGACGGCAGCGCGCGTGGCGGGACACTTCTGGCGGTGGAGGAGCAGCTCAAGGTCCCGGTCAAGCTCGTCGGCCTCGGCGAAGGCCTTGATGATCTCAATGTCTTCGACCCCGCCGCGTACCTGGACGCGCTCTTCGGCTCGACCCCTTGACATGGTGGTGAGTACTCACTACCATACGGACCCGTGACCCCGACCGCCGCCGTCGAACGTCGTACCGCTCCCGAACGCCGCGAGCAGATCCTTGAAGCTGCGGTCACCGTTTTTGCAGAGCGCGGCTACGAGGGTGCCTCGACCGACGTGATCGCGCGAATGGCCGGCATCTCGCAGCCGTATCTCTTCCGGCTTTTCGGCACCAAGCGTGAGCTGATCATCGCCACCGTCAAGCGCTGCTTCGAGGACACCGAGTCGCTCTTCCTGCGGGCCGCCGGCGGACTCGCCGGTGAGCAGGCACTCCAGGCGATGGGGGAGGCGTACATCGACGAGATCCGCCGCAGCCCGCTCAAATTGCGCGCCCAGCTGCAGTCGTACGCGGCCTGCGACGACCCGGCGATTCGCAGCGTCGTCGCCGAGGGATTCGGCGGGTTGGTGCGTCTCGCGGAGCGATTGACCGGGCTCGAGCCAGCGCGCTTGAGCGCGTTCTTCGCCCAGGGGATGCTCCTCAACGTGCTGGCGATGATGGGGCAGATCGACGAGCCGCAGGCATGGGCGATGCGCCTCATCGAAGGCTGCGCGATGAACGCGAAGTTGGGCATGTGAGCCCCGCATTTTTTTTGTCCCTCAATGTTAGTGAGTAATCACTAGAACCAGCGAACACCCACCAGCCAAGGAGGAACGGCATCATGGCTCGACGGTCCCAGGTCATCTGGACATTCGCGATCACCTCGATCGCGCTGTTCATGGTCACCCTCGACAACCTGGTTGTGACCACGGCGCTGCCGGTGATCCGTCACGACCTCAACGCCAACCTGCAGCAGTTGGAGTGGACGATCAACGCGTACACGCTGACGTTTGCAGTCCTCCTGCTCACCGGCGCAGCGCTCGGTGATCGCTTCGGCCGGCGCCGCATCTTCTCTGTCGGCCTGGCGGTCTTCACGCTCGGTTCGGCGGCGTCTGCGCTGGCGCAGAACCCGACCATGCTGATCGTGGCGCGCGCCGTGCAGGGCGCAGGCGCTGCGATGGTGACACCATTGACACTAACCATCCTGAGTGCCGCGGTTCCCGCGAATCGTCGCGGGGTCGCGCTCGGCGCATGGGGAGGCATCGGCGGTCTCGCCGTCGCGGTCGGACCGATCGTCGGCGGCGCCATCGTTCAGGGCATCTCCTGGCATTGGATCTTCTGGGTGAACGTGCCGATCGGCCTGTTGCTCGCGCCACTTGCACGGATCCGGTTGAGCGAGACGCGCGGCTCCGACAATCATCTCGACCTCGGTGGCCTGGTCATCGCCAGTGCCGGGCTGTTCGCGATCGTCTGGGGTCTGGTCCGTGCCAATCAGCAGGGCTGGACGAGCCCCGAGATCCTCGGCACTCTCGGAGCGGGCGTCGCGCTCATGGTGGGGTTCGTCATCTACGAGCTCCGCTCACGCGCGCCGATGCTGCCCATTCGCTACTTCAACAACAGGACGTTCACCGGCGCCAACCTCGCTTCGCTGTTCATGTTCTTCGGGATGTTCGGAAGCGTCTTTCTGCTCGCGCAGTTCTTCCAGACCGTGCAGGGGCTCTCGCCACTGGATGCGGGTCTGCGCATCCTCCCGTGGACGGCGATGCCGATCATCGTGGCGCCAACCGCGGGTGCGCTCTCCGATCGCATCAACGGACGCACCCTGATGGCGATCGGCCTGACTCTCCAGGCAATCGGGTTGATCTGGATCGGCCTTGTCGTGACCCCGACAGTGCCGTACTCGGCATTCATCGTGCCCTTCATCCTCAGTGGCATCGGCATGGGCATGTTCTTCGCGCCGGTGGCCAACGTGGTGCTCAGCTCGGTGAGCGCCCGTGAGGAGGGCAAGGCGTCCGGGGCGAACAACGCCATCCGTGAGCTGGGCGGCGTCCTCGGTGTCACCGTGCTCGCATCGATCTTCGCCCACTGGGGCGGGTACGTCTCCGGCGCGACGTTCGTCGCCGGCCTGGAGCCGGCGGTCATCGTCGGCGGCGCGGTGGTTGCCGTCGGGGCTGTCGCTGCGGCGTTCATTCCCGCGCGCAAGCGGATGGCGTCGGCTGAGACCGCGACCCGGGTCGAGGGACCCGTCGCCGCGTAATCCGAACCGACCCGAGCCGGCGGCTGGACATTCGATGGTGACGCGCCACAGGTTCGGCCGCCGGCTTGGCCGCGTCCGGGAGGTCAATTCGACCGGATCGTGTAGGATGTCAAGGCCTTGCCCTTGACAGTGCGATCCACCGCCCGACCGCTCACCTCGCGGGTGTTGCAGGAGCGGCTGCTCGACGTCTACGGCGGCATGCTCACCGATCACCAGCGTGACGCCTGCCGGCTCCACCTCCACGAGGACTGGTCGTTCACCGAGCTCGCCGAGCATTTCGCGTGCACCCGCAGCGGCGCACACGATCTGGTCCGCCGCGCCCTGGCGCAGCTGAAGCACTTCGAGGACCGCCTCGGGCACGCGGCCGAGCTGGACCGGCGTGACCGCGTCGAGGCCGTCCTGCGCGCAAGACTGGCGACCGCGCCGGTGAGCGTCTGACCATGTTCGAATCCCTGAGTGATCGGCTCTCGACGGCGCTTCGCCGGTTCTCCGGTCGCGGACGCCTGACCAAGGAGGACGTCGAGCTTGGGTTGCGCGAGGTTCGCGTGGCCCTGCTCGAGGCAGACGTCAACTTCCGGGTCGCACGCGATTTTGTCGACCGGATCCGCGAGCGCGCCATCGGCAGTGACGTGCTCGAGTCGCTGACCCCCGGTCAGCAGATCGTGAAGATCGTCAACGACGAGCTCGTCGCCCTGCTCGGTGGTGAGCAGCGCAAGATCCAGTACCAGCCGCACCCACCGACGGTGATCATGCTGGTTGGCCTCCAGGGCTCGGGCAAGACGACCACCGCCGCCAAGCTCGGCGTTGCCATCCGGCGCGACGGTCACCGTCCGATGCTGGTAGCAGCCGACGTTACGCGGCCCGCCGCGGTGCAACAGCTCCAGAAGCTCGGCCTCGACAACCAGATTCCGGTGACCGTTCCCGACGGCAAGGCGAAGGTCGCGCAGCTCTGCGCACGCGGGGTTGCGGAAGCGACAAGGCTCAACTGCGATGTCGTGATCCTCGACACCGCCGGACGTCTCCAGATCGACGAGCCATTGCTCCAGGAGTTGCGCGACATCCGCAAGGCGACGACGGTGCACGAGGTCATCCTCGCCGTCGACGCGATGACCGGCCAGGAGGCCGTGAACGTCGCCAAGGGATTCGACGATGCCATCAGCGTCGACGGCGTCATCCTCACCAAGCTCGATGGTGACGCCCGCGGCGGTGCGGCACTGTCGATGCGCGCGACCATCGGCAAGCCGATCATGTACTGCGGCACCGGCGAGAAGGTGTCCGACCTGGAGCCGTTCGCGCCCGACCGCATGGCGTCGCGCATTCTCGGTATGGGCGACGTGCTCACGCTCGTCGAGCGCGCGCAGGAACAGTTCGACCAGAAGAAGGCGGAGGAGATGGTCGAGCGCTCCTTCGCGGGTCACCTGACCATGGACGACTGGCTTGCGCAGCTGCGTCAATTGCGGGGCATGGGCTCGCTCGAAGGTGTGCTCGGCATGCTCCCGGGCGGCCGCAAACTGGTGCAACAGGCAGGGGCCGCGATGCCCTCCGAGCAGGATCTCAGCCGCATGGAGGCGATCGTGCTCTCTATGACGATCCAGGAGCGCCGTCACCCGGAGCTCATCAAGGGATCGCGCCGCAAGCGCATCGCCATGGGCAGCGGGACGACGATCGCCGACGTCAACCGTCTGCTCAAGGGTTTCGATCAGATGCAGGGCATGTTCAAGAGCCTGGGCGGCGGTAAGGGCACCAAGGGTGTTCGCGGCAAGGCTCGGATGCTCAGACAGCTCAAGAACATCGATCCAACTCAACTCGGACAAGCAGGTTTCTGAAAGGAGCACGACATTGGTCAAGATCAGGTTGAAGCGAATGGGCACCACCAAACGCCCGGTGTACCGGCTGGTGGTCGCGGATTCGCGCAGCCCCCGCGACGGCAGATTCATCGAGTCGATCGGCTTCTACGACCCATTGCCGAATCCGGCGGTGGTGAGCATCGACGCGGAACGCGTGCAACTGTGGCTGCGTCGCGGTGCGCGGCCGAGCGACAGCGCGCGTCAACTCCTTGTCAAAGAAGGCATTCTCGCCGCGCGTCCGTTCAAGATCACGCCCCGAGTCGAAGTTGCCGAACCCGCCGCACCAGCAACCGCCCCAACAGCAGTTGCGGTTGCACCAGCAACAGAAGTTGCGACAGAAGCTCCCGCCGCTGCCGACGACGCGACCGAGTCTGCCGCGGACGAGCCGGCGAATGATGAGCCGTCCGCGGAGGAGGAACCAGCTGCGCCGCCCGAGGCGGGTAGCCTCGCCGCCGCCGAGGAGCCAGCTGCGGGATGACCGACTACGCCGACCTGACACGATTCATCGCCGAGCGAATCGTCTCCAATCCGGCGGCAGTCACGGTTGACTCGCGTCCGCGCGGCCGGAGCACGATCGTCACCCTGCAGGTTGCCGAAGAGGACATGGGCAAGCTCATCGGCAAGACCGGGCGAAACATCGAAGCCGTTCGCGCCGTGGTGCGCGCGGCGGGCCTGCGTCATCACCAGCGCGTGCAGGTGGAGTTGAAAGACCTGCGGTGACCGGCGGCCGTCCCCTCGCTCCAGCCAAGCTGCGCGCCGCGCAAGTTCTTCGCGCGCACGGCGTGCGCGGCGAAGTGCGGGCTGAGCCGATCGGCGGCGATCCGAGCCGGTTCACTCCGGGCACCAGGCTCGAGACCGAGGACGGCTCGAGATCGCTCACCGTGCGCACCGCACGGCCCGGCCCCGGCGACGCGGTGCTGCTCGGCTTCGAGGAGATCACCTCCGCAACCGACGCTGCGCTGCTGCGCGGTGTGTATCTCTGCGTCGACGTCGATGCGGCTCGTCCGCTCGCGGACGGTGAATGGTTTGTCTGGCAGCTCGTCGGGCTCCGCGTGCTCGACACCACCGGCGGCGACGTCGGCGTCGTCGACGACGTCGAGGCGGGCGTGGGCAACGATGTTCTCGTCATCCGCGCCGGCAGCGTGGTGCACCGGTTGCCGATGGCGCGCGATTACGTGACGGCGGTGGACGTCGCCGCGGGCACGGTCACGGTCACGCCCTGGACTGAGGAGACGTTGTGATCCGCTTCCACGTGCTCACCATCTTTCCCGAGGTGTTCCCGGGTCCGCTGGGCATCGGTGTCGTCGGGCGCGCGCTCGCGGCCGGGAACGTCGATCTGTGTGTGCACGACCTGCGCGAGCACACCGAAGGCCGGCATCGACAGGTGGACGACGTACCGTTCGGCGGTGGCGCGGGCATGGTCTTCAAGCCCGAACCGGTGATTCGCGCGGTGCGCGCCTTGCGTGAGCGTGAGCCCGAGCTGCGCTGCATCCTGCTCTCGCCGCAGGGGCGACGCTTCGACCAGGGTGTCGCCCGTGAGCTCGCCGCCGCGCCTTCCATTCTGCTGGTCTGCGGCCGGTACCAGGGCGTTGATCAGCGGGCGCGCGATGAGATCGGCGACGAGCTGTCGGTCGGCGACTACGTGCTCAGCGGTGGTGAGGTCGCGGCGATGGCGGTCATCGAAGCGACCGCCCGGCTGGTACCCGGCGTGGTCGGCTCTCCCGAATCCCTCGGTGAGGAAACGTTTTCAGATGGTGCCGGCGGCGGTTTCGAGGCCCCGCTCTACACCCGCCCTGCCGACTTCGAGGGCCGGACGGTTCCCGAAGTCCTGCGCGAGGGCAACCACGCAGCCATCGCCGCGTGGCGTCGTGGTGAAAGTACAAGACGGACCGGGCTGCGTCGCCCCGATCTGATACGGTCTGGCCCAAGGCCCGGAGGAACAACGTGAATGTCATCGATCTGCTCAAGCGCGAGCAGGAAAAACCGCAAGTCCCAGTCCTGCGTTCAGGCGACACAGTGCGCGTGCACGTCAAGGTCGTTGAAGGAACCCGCGAGCGCATCCAGGTCTTCGAGGGCGTCGTGATCGCGCTCAAGGGCAAGGTCGGGCTCGCGACCAGCTTCACCGTCCGGCGCATCGCCCATGGTGTCGGCGTGGAGCGGACGTTCCTTGTGCATGCGCCTCGAATCGACAGGATCGAGGTGCTTCGCCACGGTCAGGTGCGCAGGGCGAAGCTCTTCTACCTGCGCGAGAAGGTCGGCCGTCACGCCCGCATTCGCGAGCGCCGTCAACCGATCGGTGGCTCCGACATGACGGTGCAGCGCGCCGAGCCCGATGTGCCGGTGGAAGCCGAGGTCGAGCCGGAGGAGTTGGACGCGGCAGCAGACGAGCCGGAGGTCGCGGACACGGAGTCGACCGAGGTGGCCGCGGAGGCAGACGACGCCGAGGTTGCCGCCGCAGCCTCGGAGAGCGACGGCGGAGCGTAGCCGGGGGTCGCGAACCCCCGAGCAGCTTCCTCCAGCTCGGCCCCTGAAAGATCGGGTCGGTCATGCCGGCGAGGTCGCGGCCCTGGCGTACCTCAACGAACAGGGTTTCCGCATCCTGGCGCGCGATTGGCGCAGCCGTCTCGGGCAGATCGACATCGTCGCCGAGGACGGCGACACGCTCGTGGTCATCGAGGTCAAGGCGCGCCGCGGCACCGGGTTCGGCACCCCGGAGGAGGCCGTCGATGAGCGCAAGCAGCGAAAGCTGCGCATGCTCCTCGAGCTCTATCGCGCGCAGACCCACCGTCAGAAGCAGCCCTGTCGCATCGACGTGATCGGCCTGCTCATGGACGGTGCACTCACCGTCTCGAAGATCGAGCACATCCGGGACGCCGTCCAGGACATCTAGCCTCGCGCCTCCCTGACGCCAGTCCAGACGATCGCATATGCTCTCGGGCCGGGGTTGAGCTTCATCTCATCAGCGGAAGTCATGGACATTGGGGAGAAGAGGCCATGGCGACTGGCAACGAGTCGTGTACGCACGTCTATCGCGTGTACATGCATGCGGCGCCCGAGGCAGTTTGGGATGCGATCGTCAACCCGGACTCGACCGAGCAATATGGCTACCGGGTCCGATGCGCGTATGACCTTCGCGCGGGCAGCGCCTTCATGGGCTTCCCCAGCAAGGAGATGCGCTCGCTGGGGCTGCCCAACGCGATCGTTGACGGAGTCGTCGTGGAAGTCGATCCACCGAGGCGGTTCGTGCACACCTGGCGGATGCTGATCACCCCCGAGCTGGCGTCAGAGGGCTTCACCCGCGTGACATGGGACATCGACGGCGGCAGATTCGGCGTGACCAGGCTGACACTGACCCACGAGCTCGCCGGCGCCCCGGCGGTCGCACGGCTGACGTCGGGCGGGACCGAGGACGACGGCGGCGGTGGCGGGTGGAACTGGGTGCTGAGCGGCTTGAAGACGTTTGTCGAGAGTGGGAAGACGCTCGGCACCGAGGGTGCTGACCCGAGCTGAGTTCGCGACGCCAGCGCGTTCGGAACGCAGCACTGACCCTCGGATGACCGTCGCTTGACATGTGACCATATGGTCACGTATTCTGTCGCCATGACCGCCGACGATCTCGTGTTCAGGGCACTCGCCGATCCAACGCGTCGCTTCCTGCTCGACCTGCTCTTCCAGCGTGACGGCCGCACGTTGACGGAGCTCGAGTCGGAGCTGGACATGACGCGCTTCGGCGTGATGAAACACCTGCGGGTCCTGGAAGACGCGGGATTGGTCGTCGCACGCCGGTCGGGGAGGGAGAAGTTGCACTTCCTCAACCCGATCCCGATTCAACTGATCCACGAGCGGTGGATCGACAAGTACCGCGAGCGCCACGCATCGGCGCTCATGAATCTCAAGACTCAACTGGAGGACATGGCATGACCACGACAGCGACTGCGATCGGCAGCACCCAGGTATACCGGGTGTACATCAAGGCAACACCCCAGGCGATCTGGGACGCGATCACCAAGCCGGAATGGACCGAGCGGTACGGCTACTGCGGCCGTGTCGACTTCGACCTGCGTCCCGGCGGCGCGTACACCGGCTATACCAGCCAGGGCATGCGGGCGTCGGGCGCTCCCGAGGTGGGCGTCGACGGTGAAGTGCTCGAAGTGGATCCGCCCCACAAGCTGGTGCAGTCCTTTCGGATGGCGATGGATCCGGCCATGGCGGCACAGGGGTTCACGCGTCTGACCTACGAGATCGAGGAGCGCAAGAACGGTGTCTCCCGGCTCACCCTGACCCACGAGCTCGAGGGCGCCCCTGTCCTCGCGGTGCTCATGTCGGGTGGCATGGAAGACGAGGGCGCCGGCGGCGGCTGGAACTGGGTGCTCAGCGGTCTCAAGACACTGCTCGAGACCGGAGAATCCCTGGACGCCTCGGGACATCAGTGATCTGAATCCGGAGCAGGCCCTGCGCGGCGCGGCGCGGCGCATGCCGCGCTCGCGCGGGGCCCCGTCGGTAGGACTGGTTATCTGGCGGTGTCCAGACTCGCTTTCAGGTTGGGGACCGCGGGGGTTATCCTCACGATGCCGTCGGACGTCACCGAGCACGCGTACTTGCGGCCGGTTGCGCGTCGGAGCACGTCAACGACCTCGAACGAAACGGTCCTCTCGCTGATCATCCCGATGTGCTTGTGCTGGCACTGGCACTTTCGGTAACAGGCTGCGGTGCCGCCGGTGACCCCGCACCCAGGGTTTGTGCGCCGGGTTGGGTGCTGACCGGAGTCGTACCGAGCTCATCGCGTATCCGCAGCCGCCGGAGGACTACCGCGAAATCGCCATCTGCTCACGAGGCGTGGCTGATGTGGTCGGTGCCGGGGTGATGGCATCAGTACGCGTCGTCCTGCTCGGCTGACGACCGGGTCAACGGGGATCAGGTCCGCCTGCGGCGCGCCTTCGTGCGGCCCGCGGGTGCGCCACCCAGCCGCGCGAAAAGACGGCGGATCTCCTCGGGGTTGAGCTCGAGGGTGGCGTCGCCGACGTGCAGCTCGAACTCCTGCAGCTTCGGCCCCAGGGACACCCAGGGTCGAGCGAACGTCCACACCTTCTCGGACCTGGCGATCTCGATGACGCGCTCGCGAAGCACCTCGAGGTCCACCGAGAAGCGGAGGTGCATCATCGGGCTCTGGACCGGGTCGGGGAGGACCTCCACGCCGGGAAGGCCGCGGACGGCCTCAGCGATCGCGAGCGAATGCCGGTAGTACGCGGGCATCCGTGGCAGGCGGGTTCGCAGCGCCGACAACGCTGACGCGGCATACGGCCACATTCCGAAGGCACGTCCTCCATGGCGCGTCCGCCACACCGACAGCTCCTCGATCACGTCGGTATCTCCGGCCACGCAGGAACCGGCAATCCCGCCGAGTCCTTTGTAGAAGGACACGTAGACCGTGTCGAACAGACCGGCAACCTCGGCGAGCGACCTCCGGTGCCTGACCTTGTAGAACGGCGATGCGTCCCAGAGCCGCGCTCCGTCGAGGTGGACCGCTGCGCCGCGATCACGCGCCCAGGTCACCTGTGCGACCAGCTCGGTCCAGGAGGGAAGCGTGCCCCCGAGCGCGCGTTGGGGCAACTCGAGGAGCAGCGCCGCGATCGGCTCGTGCACCTGACTGAGGCTCGCCGATGAGAGCGGCTCGTCGCGAGGCCCGACCGGCACGCCGAACAGGCCGTGCAATTGCTGATAGCCGCGCTCCTCATTGGTCTCCATGTGGCACGCCGGATGGAAGGCGACACTCCGGCTCGACCGCCGATCCGCGTGGACCCGGAGGGTGGCCTGCTGCGCCATCGTCCCCGTGGGAAAGAACAGCGCCGCCTGCTTGCCGAGGAGGGAGGCGACCTCCTGCTCGAGTTCGGTGACGACCCCGCCGATGCCGTAGTAGTCGGTCTCCGTGCCGGTCGGGATCGTCGCCAGGAGCTCGTCCGCCGAGCGACGCCCATGCCCGGAGAGGAACCGAGTGCAGGACGCAGCAAGGGCCTCGAGCTTGACGTCCCGGGAGAATGCCGGCGGCGTCTTGGAGGCCGCGGGGCGCTGACTCCTTTTCTTCTTGACGTTCTCCATGGCCATCGGCATGCGGCGACGATACGGGAGCGGGGGCCCGGATGCTGCTGCTACACTTCTATGTATGCTTGCTTGCGCAATATGCTGTGCCCCCCGGGGGCTCGCCGGCGTGCCGGTCCGGGTGGAGGTCGACATCTCCAATGGACTGCCGGCCTTCACGATCGTCGGGTTGACTGATCGCGCCATCCAGGAGGCGCGCGAGCGCGTCAAGCCGGCTATCCGCAACGCGGGCTTCGACTTTCCCTCGCGAAGAGTGACCGTCAACCTGTCCCCTGCCGAGGTGCCCAAGGAAGGCACCGGGTTCGATCTCGCGATTGCGATCGCGGTGATCAGGGCGGCGGATCCATCACTTCTGCTGGATGGCGTCGCCTTCCTCGGCGAGCTCGCGCTCGACGCGTCGGTCCGCCCCGTGACGGGCGTCCTGCCGATGGCAAGGTGCCTTGCGAATTCGGGAATCCGGCGTCTTATCGTCCCCGTCGAGAACGCCCAGGAGGCGGCGCTGCCCGGGGGGCTCGAGGTGTTCGCCGCCCCGTCCTTGCAGGCATGCGTCGAGCACCTTCGAGGGGAGCGGCTGTTACCGCCGGTGGTCCGGGATGCGTCGTCGGTGCCCGGTGAGTACGAGCCCGACCTGGCCCTCGTCCGTGGGCAGGGCCAGGCGAAGCGTGCCCTCGAGATCGCCGCCGCCGGCGGCCACAACCTGCTCATGACAGGTCCTCCCGGAGCGGGCAAGACCATGCTGGCCCGCACCTTCGCTTCACTCCTTCCCGACCTGACCGACGATGCCGCGCTCGAGGTCGCCGCGCTCTACTCGCTGCGGGGCACCCTCCGCGAGCGCCCGCCCACCACCCTGCGCCCGCCGTTTCGAGCGCCGCATCACAGCGTGTCTCGAGCAGGACTCGTCGGTGGCGGCACAGGCCTGGCGCAGCCGGGAGAGATCAGCCTCGCACAC
>PNBE01000174.1 GCA_003135895.1 Candidatus Dormiibacterota bacterium | reverse complement strand
TAGACCATCCGAGGCCAGGGCTGGCGGCGCGGCCGGGGACAGTCGACAACCAGCCAACTGACGGTGACAACGAGGTCCTCACGTTTATGGATTCTCGCTCACCCCAGCGTGCAACTAACACGGGGATGATCCCGATGTGTGCACCACCGCCAACACCGTCGTCCCGAATCACGCCCGTGCCGTGATGCCGTGCGGGCGGCTGCCATGATCTCGGCCTTGATGAGATCGGCGAGTTGCTTGAGGTCGACCACGTAGCCTGATGCGCCGTCCATCTCGCCCGGTGCCCTGGACGCGCGCGAGCGCCGATATCGCCGTCGGTGACGGCTCGGTGTGGGAGATGGCGACCTCGGCAACACCGGAGTTGTGCCGGACTGGCCCGGCGACGGGGTGTTTCCCGCGCAGCCGATGGTGCGGGAGAGCCGGAATGTGCTGGAGCGCTACCACGCAGCGGGTGGGCGTGTGCAGATGGAGATCTTCGAGGGCTCGGGGCACGCGCCGCTGTTCGAGGCGTCCGAGCGATGGAACACCCGGTTCTTCGAGTTCCTCGCCTCAATCTAGGAAACGTCGTTCGCGAGCCGGGGGTGGGCGGCGGGTCGTACCCTGGGCGAGTGGACAGTTGTCCTCGATGTGGTCAGGGGAATGCAGCAGAGGCGCGCTTCTGCAACGGCTGCGGGAATCAGCTCGGAGGAGCTGAGCCCCGCGAGGAGCGGAAGATCGTCACGGTGCTCTTCGTCGACCTGGTAGGCTTCACGGCGCGCGCGAACCACCTCGATCCCGAGGATGTGCGCGCGATTCTCACGCCCTACTACTCGCGGCTGCGCGCCGAGATCGAGGCGTTCGGCGGTACGGTCGAGAAGTTCATCGGGGACGCGGTGGTCGGTGTCTTCGGTGCGCCCGTCGCGCATGGCGATGATCCCGAGCGAGCCGTCCGCGCCGCACTCAGCGTGTGCGGCGCCATCGCGGAGATGAACGCGATCGATCAACGGCTCGATCTCCAGATCAGGCTCGCCGTCAATACCGGCGAAGCAATCGTCTCGGTCGGCGCCAGACCGGAGCTGGGGGAGGGAATGGTCGCCGGTGATGTGATCAATACCGCGTCGCGACTGCAGTCATCCGCCCCAACCGACGCCATCCTCGTCGGAGAGGCGACGTACCGGGCCACACGCTCGCTCGTCGAGTACCGCGAGGTGGAACCGATGATGGTGAAGGGCAAGGACGCGCCGGTCCGTGGGTGGCTCGCGATCAGCGTGAACGCTGGTCCCGGCGAGCGCAGCGTCGCAAATGTGCCCTTGGTGGGGCGGGTCCGCGAAACCATGCTCCTGCAAGGGATTTTCGACGGCGTCGTCGCAGAACAGCGACCGCATCTGATGACGGTCTTCGGCGAAGCCGGGGTCGGCAAAACACGGCTCGCGGCCGAATTCACTGCGGAGCTCGAGCGCCGTGGGACCCACGTGCTCCGAGGTCGTTCCCTTCCTTACGGCGAGAAGACCTTGCATGGCCCGTTCGCGCAGCACGTGAAGCACTTCGCGGGCATTTTCGCGAGTGATGATGTGGCGTCCGCACGGGAAAAGCTGCACACGGTGTTTCAAACGCTTGGACTCGGCGACGACACCGACCAGCTGGCGGCGCACCTCGCGCTCTTCATCGGGCTCGGTCGCGATGACGAGGTGGCCGATCGGCAGGTCCTGTTCTTCGCCGCGCGGCGATTCGTCGAGTCCATCGCCCGCGATCGTCCGACCGTCTTCGTGTTCGAGGACCTGCACTGGGCGGACTCGGGCACCTTCGACCTTCTCGAGGTACTCGCCTCGCGTATCCGGCACTCGCCGGTGATGCTGCTGGCGCTCTCGCGCCCTGACGTGCTGCTCGCGCACCCCGGTTGGGGCGGCGGCCTTCCCGCCTACTCAGCGCTCTCGCTCGAGGCGCTCGGTCCCGAGGACTCGCAGCAGCTCGCCGCACGCCTGCTGCGCAGCGATCCAGGGTCGGCCAGCTGCCGGCGCGTTGCGGACACAGCCGAGGGCAACCCTCTGTTCATCGAAGAGCTCGCCGCGTCGATCGCGGAGGTCTCAACCGCTGCGACCGAGAACCTGCCCACCACGATCCGCGAACTCGTTTCCGCTCGCATCGATGCCCTCCCACCGACCGAGCGTCGTGTGCTCCTGGCAGCGGCCGCCGTCGGAAAGATCTTCTGGCGCGGCGCCCTCGAGCGAATCGAAGGGTCCCGGCTCGGCGTGTCCGAAGCGCTCGACTCCCTTGAGGCGCATGACCTGATCAGGCGCGAGCCGTCCTCATGGATCGAGGGCGATGAACAGTTCACGTTCAAGCACGTGCTGATCCGGGAGGTGGCATACTCCACGCTCCCCCGGGCGACGCGCAGGGACCGCCACACGGCCGTGGCCGAGTTCCTGGAAGCGGCGACTCGAGGCGCCGGCGCGACGGCGACGGCGCTCGCGATGCACTGGCGTGAGGCCGGTGACCCGGAACGAGCGCTCAAATACCTGCTGCTCGCCGCGGATCAGGCAGGGCGCGGCTGGGACAAGGCCGAGGCTGCGGCACTCTACCGGGAGGCACTGGATCTCATCCCGGAGCGTGACACCGACCGCCGCCGCGACATCTCGAAGCGACGGACGCTGGCGCTCGTTGCCGTGAGCCACATCGTTGACGCCCGGAACCTGCAACCCGGTCCCGAGGGCTGAGGCGGCTTCTGAGAACGCAGGTCAGACGGGAGGGAAATCGGCGGGCGTCACGTCTCCGGCTATCTCGTGGATGGTCACGATCTCACCAAAGCCGAGTTGCTTCGCGTGCTCACGGACCATGCCCTCGTCCGGCGCTCCATAAACGCAGAACGTTTTCACGCCGCCGCCGTCGTCAACCACCACGTGGCTGTGCTCCCAGACGATCTCGGGAAAATGTTCCTCAGCGAGACTGCGTGAACGCCGTCCCACTTCTGGCATCCTGTCCTCATGGACCACGAACTGGCGCTCGACCAAATATCTCGGCATTTACCTTTTCTCCGCTGATGGCCAAGCCAAAGTATGTGCTTCAGGTGCCGGCTCGAACACTGGCGACGACGCTTGTCTCGATCGATGGTGCAGCCTGAAGTGTCTGGAGCACAACGCAGTAGCGCTCGGTTTTCTCGATCAGCGCATCGAGCTGCGACTGGCTCGCCTCGGACGCGGTCACGTCGAAGCGAAGCCGGATCGCCGCGAAGCCAACCGGTGCTTCGCGGACCAACCCGAGAGTCCCGCTGAGGTCGAGGTCGCCCTCGACCGTCACACGAATCTCCTCCACGGGGACCTCCATCGAGGCTGCGACCATCTGGCAGGTCAGCTGGGCGCAGGCGGCGAGGGCGCCGAGCAGGAGGTCGCCCGAACAGGCGCCGGTCCCGGCCCCGCCGACCCCCGCGTGCGCTTGCGCCTCATAGATGGCACGGCCGAGGTCGACCGAGCAGGCGATGGGCGCGTCGCCCTGCCCGCCGCGAGCCACGAGGGTGATCCGAGAGGACTCCGGGTGCTCTCGGTAGCCGTCCTTCAGCGGTTTCTGAACTTCACGCAGGTTCATTGGGGCCCTCGCTCGCAGTCGCACTCGTCATGAAGCACCGATTCTGTCGCATCAGGGTGGGGGGTGCGTCGCATGAGTTCCCCGGAGCGTGAGCGGAGAAAAGGCGTTCGAGCCGCACTGGTTCCGATGGGCGTTCCCTTCTACTCCCACCTCGTCTTTATAAGCAGGCTCTTTGTCGCTGGCATCGCAGCGCACCTGCCGGCGCTCGTTCTGATCTCGATCACAATGACGGTAATGGGCCTGATGGCGCACGCATGGCTGCTGCAGCAGCGGACCTTCGCGCAAGGTCCTAGCTTACGTAGTTCGAGCAGTAGTGCCTCTACGTGATCAAGGTCTTCCCGCGTCGCATGTCGCACGCGCTGGGCATAACGCTGCGAGTCAGCTCCCCGATAGGCGCGGGGCCGAGCGGGCCAAGTGCGAGCTACCTTGCTCACACGAGCATCCGCGAATGTACCTTGAGCCGGTGTGGCTTGTCGCCTTCTGGCCAGGCAGCCTATCGCTCGGGCGCCGAGTGAGTGACCCGGCGGGGCCTAAGCACCAGAGCAGCCAACGCTCGCCGGGCCAACGGAGGCCCCGGGCTGTCCAATAAGCACGCCACCTCGCCGAACAATCACCTCGAGATCGCCGGACCCGTCCTGCTGAAGTAATAGCTGATGGTTTGCCAACGCTCTCACCGTGATGAGCCACGGTTGGCTCGGCGAGGAGCCCGGCTTCACGTCTCGGGTCGTACCGCACTCGACTGCAATCGTTGGGCCGCCCAACCAGGGAACGACGGCAACGCTTGCGCCATCGACGTTGACAATCGTCAGTGTGCTCGTGGTGTTCCCGCAGCTGGTGACCGAGATCGCAAGAATGCCAGTTGCAACCAGGCGCGAGGCTAACCCCAAGGGCGCGTGGAACATCGCGCGAATCTTCGCATTCGCGGTCTCATTCGGGACCTTCCTCGTGCAGGCCAGGGTCCGCAAATGTACATAGGCCAGGGGGTGCTGGGAGCGGTAGTCGTCGGACCTGCCTTTACGTTTGGGCCATGATTTGCGCGTGACCCGAGCGAATCGGCGCGGGGTGTGGGTGCTGCTCGCACTGGTAGTCGTCGTGCCAGGGGCGTTCTATGGCATTCGGACACTGACAGCCTCACGCCCGGTCCCGACGCCAGCCCAAACCGCCGCGCCTGTCACTCCTGCGACTACGCCGGTGCCGGAGGAATTTATCGACGGCATCCTGGCGCCGGCGACGTATTGGCAAGCCTGCACTTCCGAGAGTATCTGCGACGCTAGCGAGCTTACGTTACCCGACTTCCAACGTCCCCTCCCGCCGGCACTGCGGCGACCACTGCGACTACCCGTCCTCCAGCGGGGGCAGGCTTGCCCGACAAGTCCAGCCCACGACCTCGCGACCACCGCTCCATTCGGTGGGATGGCCCTCGGCTCAGGGCCTGTGGGCCCCATCGTATTAGGGCACGGGCCGGTGGAACTGGAGCCGTCGGCAGACGCGTACAAGGCGACATCCATCTTTCTCTGGTTCAGCGACCCTTCGTATCAGGGGCCATGGATCCTTCGGGGTGCGCAGCTGGATGGTACGAGCCTGGTCACGTTCGGCGACCCGCCAGCCTTGACGGCATCGTTCGTCGTGCCGCCGAACAGCTTGATCAACGGCGCAGGCGGCTATCAGTGGTGGCCAGGCACGACCAGGGTCCGAGCACCAGGGTGTTACGCCGTGCAAGTCGATGGCCTCAGCTTCTCGTACGACATCGTCTTCCAAGTGGTTGCGGCACCGAAGTAGGTCGAGAGAGAGACTGCGCGCGTGAGCGAGAGCAGGCCCGTACACGCCAGTATTCGCAAATGTACCTCGAGGCTCCAGCCCCCTCGCGGCTTTCAAGCAGCTCAACGCCTTATTCAGGTGGATCGATCAGCAGGTCGACCAACCGGAAACGTGCGGATTGTGGTTGCTCCTGCAGCGCGAGACGATGCTCTCGGTCGGCGAGCGCGATCTCATGGGAACTCCGGCGACTCGACCGGGGAGGGAGCGGGAACCAGTCCGAATGGGGGGGTCGCTTGCCGCTGCCGAGATGGACTTCCACACGTGCCTCGTGGTCGGGGATCAACTGGTCGAGCGTGGGATACGCGCTGACGTCATCGACGAGCGAGATCGTCCAACGGGCGCGCGAGTACCCCTGCAGCATCGTCGGTAACTGATCAGATGTGGGAACAGGCCCATCGCCCCACCGTGCTGTGACGCCGACTCGGCGTCCGTCCGGAAGCTTGTTACCCCTGGAAACCAGTGACCAATCGACAACCTGCACCGGCCCTCGTCCTTGGTTGAACACCGTGACCTCCAGGGCGAAGTGGTTCCCTCCGCGCTCCACACCGGCGAAGTAGTGGGTGAACTGCGCGCTCACCACCACTTTGGGACCGGCGCGAGACCACGTGTACGCCTGCCAAGCCAGGGACAGCCCACCCAAGGCGACGCCGAGCACGGCCAGCACTGTGGTCATTCCCGAAGCATCGCACGTGGTAGCGAAACTCTAGGAAGGTCTTGTGCGCGTTTGCGGCGTCCACCTTTGCTCACAAAGATTGCGAAGGAGCGCATGGCGACTGGGTAAGGCGTGGCGCATGCGTACGAGGGCTTAGGGAGGAAAGGAGAGGAGCGTCGCCCGCGCCCACCGTGTGGTGGGCCACGCGAACCTACCGTCGAGCCGTCGCCTGAGGCTCGATCCCCAGCGCGCCGCTCGAAGAAAATCGAAACACGACC
Organism: Candidatus Dormiibacterota bacterium; assembly: GCA_003135895.1. GTDB lineage: Bacteria > Chloroflexota > Dormibacteria > Aeolococcales > Aeolococcaceae > Palsa-851. Next base: position 432 of record PNBE01000174.1, on the reverse strand, counting down.
GCCGCGCAGCTACCTAGACCTCAGCTGAGGAGAGGAGGGACATGACCGTGGTGCACACGAGCGTCCTGTCACCTGNNACGCTGGATGTTTGGCGAGCGTAGTCTCGAAAGTGCGGTTCGCGTGGGAACTCCACCGTCTTCTCGTGCCCCAACGGAGATCCGATGCCGGTGCTTCGCGTGCCCCGCGTGCAATCAGCGACGTCACCGCGGGTTCAGATAAACGGTGCGGCGGAGGAGCGTCCATCCGGAGCCCTCGGCTGATGCCAACGCCGATGCCAATTGGGAGTCGGAGCCAGTCGGTTGCTGTCGGTCCGATGGGCCGGAGCGTATTCAGGAGACGGTCCCAGACGGGGCCAGTCAGGCTCCGTACGCTTTCTGGAAACGCGGTATACCGCGTCAAGCGGTATCGAGGGTTCGAATCCCCCTCGCTCCG
>PNBE01000172.1 GCA_003135895.1 Candidatus Dormiibacterota bacterium | reverse complement strand
GCTCGCAGCTCGACGCGGGGTGTCTAGCCGCTGTCACCCTGAGGGAACCGCAGACGTACGCGATGGACGCCAGAGACTGCGAGTTGATCGTTGCCATGCCCCACCGGCATGGTGGTGTTGCGAGCATGCTGGCTGCTCTCCGGCATGCCGAAATCAAGGTCACTCGGATCGAGCCCCGAGGCGATGATGGTGATGGGATGTATCGCGTGACTGTCAGTCATCGTCCACGGCTCGCTGTGGTGATCCTCGAGGGAGTCGGTTGCCGGGTAACCGGTCCCGCCAGCGACCCGATCGGCATCCCAGTGACCCCTCGCGTTGACCGTTACCCCATGACGAGTGCCGGTCGAACATGGTGACCCTCGTGACCGCAGCAGAGAATCCCGCGCCGCGTCTGTAGCTGCGGCTTGGCTGGCCGGGCGTAATGAAATGAGTACTAGAGATCGACGATCACCTGCTGAGGGAGAGGGGTCATCGGCGGTTGCGACACCTGCACATCGAACGCCGCTGATGTGCGCCGTGCTGGACCTACCAAGAGTGCGCCACTTTCCTGATCGGTGCTCGTCGGCCACATCGCCCACTTGGCGCCACACCGACCTTCTATACGGTGGCGCACCGACGCTGCTCAGGCCTTGCGTCCATGCTCACCCGCAGAGACGAAAGAGTTGGCTCGCCGTCTTCAAGGCACCGGTGTCACTGCCAATTCCGTACACCCCGGCGTGGTGCGCACCAACTTCGGCTCCGAAGACCAGGCCGGGTTCTTCCAGATCATCAGCCCCTTGGTTCGCCCGTTCCTGAAGACACCGACACAAGGCGCATGGACGCCGATCCATCTGGCCTCATCACCCGACGTGGAGGCGATCACTGGCCAGTTCTTTGCCAACCGCAAGCCCAAGACCGCCAACAAGGCCGCGGGCGACGTGGACGTCACCGCTCGGCTCTGGCGGGTCAGCGCCGACCTGGTCGGGCTGACGGCGTCGCCACGCTGATTGCTGTCGAGGGAATGCGCCGAGCAGCTTAAAAGCTAGGTGGCCAGGCGCGATCCCGGAGTTGCTCGGCACATCCCCGGGGGATCGCCGAGGCTAGTTCACGCAGCCGCAGTGGCTGCGATCGCTCGAGTGTCATTCCTTAGCCCTTGGCCACATGAGCGTCCTGTCACCAGGCTCGCGGCAGCGCCAAAAGCTGAAGGCGCGGATGGTCACCAACGGCGACCCGAATGCCCAAAGTCGAGAGATTGGTGGGGAAGAGGAGCGATGGGCTACGGCCTCTAGCCCCTCTGGATGTCGACGCGATTCCAATTGACTCCAATACGCGCGCTCTAGTCGTCATTCCAACCAATTCGCCACAAAACCACTCTTTCTGAACTCAGTTAGTCAGAGCTAAATGAGTGCTGGTCTGGGGGACCAGGGGTCGCAGGTTCGAGTCCTGTCTCCCCGACAGACGCGCAAGTTGGGTTCGCAACGAGCGGTAGCGCGCTGTGTGCCGTGCCTGTGCGTCACGTGGTGTAGTGATCTACGCAGGAATAAGAACCGTTCCTGGAAGGAGATCACCGAGTCCTGCGGTCCGTCGAGCTAGGCGTCTGAGGAACCGGAGGAGCGCTTCAATTCCAGGACCGGGATCGTACGTATGCCGGCAGTGCGCTGCGCGTAGTCGGCGAAACCCGGGTACCGGCGCGCCTGCTCGTCGTAGATGCGGTCGCGCTCGTCGCCCTGGAGCTCGCGTACGGTCACGGAGTACGTCTCGATGCCGCGTTCGACGGTGCCCGCGCTGATGGCGGTGAGGTTGTAGTACCAGTCAGGGTTCGACGGTGCCCCAGCCTTGGTTGCGAACACGTAGATCGTGCCGCTGTCGGCGTCGTCAGGCAGGTACATCGTCGGGGTGACGTGCTCGCGTCCGCTCTTGCGGCCTTGATGGTGCACGAGCACGAGAGGCGCGCCTTCGAAGGTGCCGCCGACGCGGCCGCCGTTCGCACGGAACTCCGTGATGGTTCTCCGGTTCCAGTCGTTCGCATCAGGCATACCAGCCTCCTCGCGCCTCTTTGGTCCTGCGCACAATATTCAGTCTCCATCGTGGCCGACCGCCGCAGCCTTGGCATCTGGGAAACCCATAGTCCGGCGACGCCCGCCCGTCATCGCTGAGGTCACTTCTGCCTGCGGCGCCAAACCCGTCAGCCCGCTCCGCGATCTCGGCGCCCACGGGCCCGAACTACGGGTTTCCTAGATGCCATCCAGCTGCCGGACAAATCACGATCGTGATCCGAGGCAGCGGGAGCTGCAAAGACCGGCCTCCCCGCACGTGTGCACGATATGTCCGCTGGACTCAAGACTGGAGATCTGCCGATGAGCAAGCAACAGCAAACTGAGCTTGACGCGATGCTGCGCAAGACGCCGCTCGACACTGCGGCCGACGTCCCGACGTTACGAGCCAGCTTCGAGGAAGTGATGCGGCAGGTCCCCGTGGCCCCTGATGTCCGACAGAAACCGATAGCAGTCGGGGGCATCGGCGCAATTGAGGTCACGATCCATGGGACAGACTCGGCGGACGTGATTCTGTACTTCCACGGAGGCGTCTATGTGATCGGGTCGGCAGCAGCCTCGGTGCCGCTGGTGTCCGATCTCGCCAGACGGACCGCTACCAGGGTCATCACTGTTGATTACCGCCTGGCTCCCGAGGACCCTTATCCGGCCGCACTCCAGGATGCGCGCGCCGCTTACGAGGGACTTCTCCAGCAAGGGGTAGAGCCGGGCCGGATCGCACTTGCTGGCGAGTCGGCTGGAGCTGGGCTGGCAATGGCAACGCTCCTGGCATTGAGAGACGCGGGCACGACGTTGCCGTCGTCGGCCTTCTTGATGTCTCCGTACGCCGACCTGACGTTGTCCGGGGAAAGTCTCGTCGACAAGGAGGCGCTCGACCCCCTCTTTACGCCAGACGCTCTCAGACGGCGCGTGACCGACTA
>PNBE01000059.1:28790-31714 GCA_003135895.1 Candidatus Dormiibacterota bacterium | reverse complement strand
GACCATCTACGAGGCGTTCATGGTCCGGCTGGCCGAGCATTCGCTGAGCCCTGTCTGCGGCAACGCCTGGCGCATCCTGGCCGGCGTCGACCTGTCCCATCCCGTGTTCCAGTACCCGGGAAACCTTGTCGGCCGGCTCACTCCGCAACTGATCGAGCGTTGGGAGCTCGGCGACGACGGGTTGTTCGAAGGCCTGACCACCTGGGCCGAGGTGGTGTCGAAGTCGCTGGACGACGCCATGGCCGACGTCCGCGGTCGTTTTGGACGCAATTCGCGGCGCTGGATGTGGGGGCGGGTCCACCGGCTCGAGCTCATCCACGCATTCGGACGCCGCCGCGGCCTCGCCTGGTTCTTCAACGCTCCGTCGATCAGGGTGGGCGGCAACACCGACACCGTCCTGGCCACCTCGCCGGTTCCTGGCGAACCCTTCGAGACCCGGCTCTCGGCCCCGTCCTGGCGTCAGGTCATGGACGTGGGGAATTGGGACGCAAGTGGCGGGATCCACCTTCCCGGGCAATCCGGGCAGCCGGGATCGCGGCATTACCGCGATCTGTCTCGCCGCTGGCGGACCAACAGGCAGTTCCCGCTGTACTGGAGCGCGCAGGAGGTGCGCCGCCACGCCCGGACGCGGCTGGTCCTGCATCCGCTCCCAACCACGCACGCGACGGAGCCCGGCGGGCGAACATAGAGGGCGTGACGTCCTCGGACCAGCGCGGCATCGTCCGCGGGTGCTGCCTCGGGCTGCTCGTGCTCCTCATCGCTCTGGGCGGCTCGGTATTTCTCGCCGACCGCGCCCTCGCGTCGCCCACGCTCGGCGCGCCTCCGGCAGGTCCCTCGCACGGAGCCTCTGAGACCGCGATCGCGATCGCGCTGGGCACGGAGATGGCTGGACAGCTCATCCAGGGTGCGCACGGCGTGGTCGTGCTCAGCGAGCAGGACCTGACAGTGCTCGCTATTGCCAACAACCCGCATCCCAACGAGTTCCGGGATCTGCAGGTGCGGGTCCGCGATGGCCTTGTGGTTGTCTCGGCGCGGCTGTCGGCCGGGCCGTTCACGCCGACCGGTGTCGCCCGCATCAGCCTCACGCTGCAACCGGGGCCGACTGGACCGTCGATGGCCGCGCAGGTGCCGGAGGTCGATATCGGAATGCTCGGACTCCCGGGCTTCGCGGGATCCGGCCTCGCGTCGCAGATCGACGGCGCGCTTTCCCTGGATCGCCTCTTCGCGATCGACCCGAAGCTGAGTGCACTCCGAACCGACATCGAGTGCGTCGCCGTGGTGCCGGGCGGGGTCGCGGTCGGCGTGCACGATCCCGGCGTCCCATCGGTCGCCTCGTCATGCGGGTGATCTAGGAAGCCGGTTCCGCGGCGAGCGTCGCCAGAACGAACGCGGCGTGGCTCTGCACCTGCGGGTAGTTGCCGAGCGGCGAGTGATCAACCGGATCGGCGACCTCGCCGAAGAGCCCGAGCGGTCCCCGTGTGGCGAGCGCCGACTCGTGCCAGCGGGACCCGTCGCGTCCCGTTGCAGCCAGCGCCCCAGCCAGCCAGAACGTTGGAAAGACGAATGGCCCGCAGGGATCTGCGAGCGCGTCCGGCTGTCCCTCGTAGCGATCGACGAGACCGCCCCGGTCGAGCCGTTCGACGATGAGGTCGAGGGTGGGCCCGATTCGACTTGAGAAGGCGCCGAGCCGTCCAAGCAGCGCGACCTGGGTGAGCGCGGCGTCGGCGCCGCCACCGTCGAGGCGGAGTTGCAGCGCCCCGCCGCTCGGTCCGATTTCCCGTGCAATCGATGTCGACGCCTGCCGCCAGGCCGTCGCGTCGCCGCCGACGACGCGCTGATCCACAAGGGACGCGGCGCCCTCGAGCCCACTCACCGCGGTGATGAGCGAATGCGTGTAGCGCGCCGGGGCACCGCGGATCTCCCAGATCCCGTGGTCGGGCTCGTGCCAGTGGTGGACAAGCCACCCGGCGAGGACCGGNNCACCTCGCCGGGCACGTCGAGCTGCGCCTGGCCGGCCGCGGCGTTGCCGATCCTGACCGGCCGAGCGTCACCGTACCCGGCAAGCTCGGCGACTTCGGTCTCGTCGGGAGGTGTGCTCCCGTCGAGCCTGACAAGGGGCAGCGGTCCGGACTCCGTGACCACGCTGCCGATGAAGGCCCCGAGTGAGCGCGCGGCGTCGGCCAGGCCGAGCCGCAGCATCGCGAGCGCCGCCAGCGAGGAATCGCGAAGCCAGCAGTACCGGTAGTCCCACGTCCTGGCGGATCGCGGCCACTGCGGCAGAGACGTGGTCGGGGCGGCGACGATGCCTCCGTCGCGGCGTCGCAGGCCGATGAGGACCGCCGCGCTGGTGCCGAGGAGATCGCTGAGCCCGGGAGGCAGGGCTGCGTGGTGAGGAGGGGCGCCAGGGAGCAGTCGCTGCCACTCGGCGAGCGTCGAGTCCATTGCGAGGGCGGGTGGCGTGGTTTCAGCGGACGCGAGCGTGACGGTTGCAAGGCTCCCGGGCTGCACGGTGAAGGTGCAGGTCGCGCCATTCGTGTTCGCCTCCCATTGCGAGGGGGCGTGGATGACGACGCGGCTGACGCTGCCGATTTCGACAGCGTCGCCGAATGTGCGCAGCAACACATGTGTGCCCGGCCATGCCGGCGCGGTGACGCTGACCAGCACCTCCACAGCGTCGCCCTCCGCTCGCACGGAGCGAATCAGCAATGGACCGTCGCCGAGGTCGAGCGCGTCCTCNNAGGGTGGTAGCGGCGGGAGACGGCGCGAGCATCGTGTCGCGCCGGTCGCAATGAGAACGCTCCGCCGCGGTGCGCGTCGAGTATCGAGAACAGCAATGGCGTGGCGTCGATCCATGGCCAGCAGAGCCACGCAACGTTGCCATCCGGGTCGATGAGCGCTGCAGTCCTCGAGTCAGCGAGCAGCGC
>PNBE01000059.1:297-28744 GCA_003135895.1 Candidatus Dormiibacterota bacterium | reverse complement strand
GCAGCGTCGGGCCGTGATAGAACTGGCCGCCCACAGTCAGGTATCGGGTCTCGATGAACTGCGCGACGTACTGAATGCACGCGTCGAAGCTCATGAACGACATCGCGTCGCCGTAGGGGTTGGCATCGTTCGCGCCAAAGCCGAAGAGGTTGTGCTTGAACTGCGCGATATCGCTTGTCCCCCAACCGGATTCGAGGATCGCGTGGGCGACGAAGTAGCGCGCACTGACATGGTATGTCGCTTCCGCATTCATGAAACTTGTACCCAGTCCGGCAAGTGCCGACCCCGCCAGGAATTGATTGAGGCTCGCCGCGGTCTCGCCGCTCGGTACCGTCAGGTTGGTATCGACGGTGAACAGCGGGCCGGGGACCGGCGGGTAGATCTGATCACGCGCACGGGCTGCGGCAAGCTCGGCCACTGCCTGGGCGAGTGCTTTCTGCGCCTGAGACACGTGCGCATGCGCCGTGATGTCGGCCGCCAGCAGATTCTGTGTCTGCACCTTGATGATCGCCTGCTCGGTCCGGGCCTGTTCCTCCTCGGAGGCGAGCTGCGCGAGGTCGGCGGTGTGGCGGGCGAGCGTGGTGCTCGCTTTCTCTTCCTCGGCTGCGATCCGCCCGACCAGCTGCTGGCTTGCCTTTGAGATCTCGTTGACCTGCACATCTCGCTGGATCGCCGCGGCGATGGTGTTCGCCGAGATGATGTAGGCGAGCATCGCCTGGGAGCCGCCGTTCTCGTACGACTGGCGAATGTAGGCGGAGAGATGCGCGCGATCGATCTTGAGCTGGGCGTTGACCGTTTGCAGAGTCGCGGTGTCGGCGGCGATGGTGCTCTTGAGCGAACTGATCTGGGTGTTGATCTGCGCGAAATGCGCATTCGCGGCTGCCAGCGCACTGCGNNGGCCGCCTGCTGGGCTGCACTGACCCCGGGCGTCGGCCCAGCGTCGGCCGGCGCGGCGATCAACATGAGCGCCAGCGCGAACGGCAGAGCAAGGACGAGGCGGTGATGGGCGAGCGGAAACCGGGGGTAACGCATCGCGGCCAGTCTCCCATCGGCTGCAGCGGTCCCCCGCCCATGTCATCGCGCCGTGACCGGCTGTCACGAGCGCGTGACACGACCGCAGGCAGAACATCCGAGGAGCGCTGATTCCGTCGGGCACGCTCGCGCGCGCCGGGAAGACTAGGAGGCCTTGCGCTCCAGCAGGCGGCGACGGATCTCGTCCGGCGCTACGAGCTCCACGGTGGTCCGAGGGCCGCAGCCGGGGCAGATCCGGTGGCCGCCAACCGACTCACCATCGGCGCCGTAGTACAGCACCGAGAGCATTTCCCCCTTGCACACGGGGCACCGGTCGGACGTTTCCGGGTTCGTCTCCATCGCTCCATTGCATGATCGCACGGCGAAGGCTGGTCGGGGAGGCAATCGAACCACCGTCACCGACCCGCCACCTTCGAGGACGAGCGGTAGGCTCGGCGCAATGAGTCCGCTGCTGCCCGGCGACATGAACGCGACCCTGGAGGCATATCTCGATGAGCTCGACCGCTGGTCGGCGCGTCTCAACCTGACCTCGATCCCGCGCGATCAGATGTGGTCGCGCAACATCGTGGAGGTCGAGGACCTNNGGTGGCGGCGTGCCGGGGATCGTCATCGCGATTCTCCGGCCGGATCTCCGGGTGACCCTGATCGACTCCGACCGGCGCAAGGGTGGATTTCTCGTCCACGTCGCCGGTCTCCTGGGCCTGTCCAGGGTTGCCGTGGAGGCGATTCGCGCCGAGGACGCCGGGCATCGTGACGGCATGCGCGAGGCCTTCGACCTGGCGACGTCTCGGGCGACCGCACCACCGCCAGTGCTCTGCGAGCTCACGCTCCCGCTGCTGCGGGTCGGCGGAACTGTGTGCGCGCTGGTCGCCGGCGCACCCGCAACACTCGCCGCCTGCGCGCCCGCGGCGTCAGCGTGCGGCGGAAGCGCACCTGATGCGCCGGCGAGCGGGGTGCTGCGCATCAGCAAGGTCGCGCCCACGCCGGACGAATATCCGCGCCGGTCCGGGACCCCGAACCGTCACCCGATCAGCTGAACCTGCGCCGGATCGCCTCGGCCGCGACCGCCCGCTCGTCCCATCGGATCTCGCCGGTGGCAGTCTCGAGAGTCTTCTCGTGGCCCTTGCCGGCGCACAGGATGGTGTCTCCCGGCGCTGCATTCGCCACGGCGAACCCGATCGCCTCCTCGCGATCGGGAATCACGAACACGTTCCCGCCGCGCACGCCGCCGGCGGCAACCGCGCCCGTCGCGATCTGCTCGAGGATGAGGTCACGGTCCTCGCCGCGTGGGTCCTCGTCAGTGATGACGCTGACGTCGGCGAGCCTGGCAGCCACGGATCCCATCGCGGGCCGCTTCGCGAGGTCACGCTCGCCCGCCGAGCCGAAGACAGCCCAGAGCCGCCCCGAGGTGGTCTGGCGCAGCTCGCGGAGCACGGTCTCGAGCGCGTCGCTGGTGTGTGCGTAGTCCACCACCACCTCGAACGGCTGGCCGAGATCGACGCGCTCCATGCGGCCGGTGACCGCCTCAGCCGCTTCGAGACCACGCACGGCGCTGCCGAGCTCGGCGCCGGTTGCGCACGCGGCTGCCAGCGCCGCGAGCGCGTTGCGCACGTTGAACCTGCCCGCCAGGCGCAGCCGCACTTCGGCGGTGCCCCACGGCGTGTGTGCGATGAAGCGCACCGCGGACGGCCCAGCGCTGATGTCCTCTGCACGCAGGTCCGCGGCGATGTCGGGCAGATCCGTGTAGGTGAGCCGCGTCGCGACCGGGATCGCGGCCAGCCGGGGAAACCCGAAGGGGTCGCCGGCGTCGAGGACGGCGATGCCGTCGGGTCGGGCCGACACGCGTTCGAGCAAGCGTGCCTTGGCGGCGAGATACCGGTCAAGGCTGCCGTGCAGTTCGAGATGCTCGGTGGTGATCCGGGTGAACACCGCGGCGCGGAATTCCACGCCGTCCGCACGGTGCATCTCGAGTGCGTGCGAGGAGGTCTCGAGGGCGACATGCGTGCAGCCGGCGTCGCGGATGCGCGCGAGCTCGGCCTGCAGTTCCGGAGCATCGGGGGTTGTCTGTCGCGACGGGTTGTCGGTCAGGCCATCCCCGGTCCGGCGGTCGACGGTGGTGATCGACGCCGCGGCGATCCCGGCGCCACGCCACGCGTGCCAGAGGAGCGTGGCCGAGGTGGTTTTCCCGTCGGTGCCGGTGATCCCCACGACGCAGAGGGCCCGGCTCGGATGATCGTTGAACGCGGCCGCCAGGTTGGACAGCGCCAGCCTCGCGTTGGCCACGGTGATGACTGGTATGGAAGCCAGGACCGGGGTGTCCGGGGGCCGCTCCGCCACCACGGCGACGGCGCCGCGCGCAACCGCGTCAGCGATGAATCGATGGCCGTCGACACGGAGGCCGGGCATGGCCACGAAGAGGCTGCCCGGGGTCACCGAGCGCGAGTCGGACTCGATCGCGCTGATCTCGAGCCCCGCCAGGGACGAGTCGAGCACGGCGTCAATCCCGGCCGCGCCGAGAAAGGCTGCGAGTGGGCGCGCCGCACGCGTCGGATGCACCGTCGCAGTCTATGGTAGGGTCGCTCCGATCATGGCTGGAAAGAAGCAGAAGCGGGAAGGCGGCGCACCGGTTTCGCTCGCTGATGCGCTCATCGCAACGCGGGCGGCGCGGACTCGCGTCCTGGCGCTGGCTGCGCGCCTTGAGGAGACCGAGCGCACCATCCTCGCCGCCATGGCGCCGGCCCCTGCCCCCGGCCCAGCATCGACCCCGGCCAAGCGTCCGGTCGGCAGGCCGCCGAAAGCAGCCGCCGCACCCGCGAAGCGNNTTCATGGCCAAGTCTTCCCGCGACCTCCTCGACGACGCACGAAGCACCGTTCCGGAGGTTTCTCCGCAGCAGGTTCGCGCTGCCTCGGGATCCCGGACCCTGATCGACGTTCGCGAACGCAGCGAGTTCGACGAGGGCTACATCCCCGGCGCGATGCACCTGAGCAAGGGATTCATCGAAACCCGCATTGAGGATTCGGTCCCCAAGCGCGATACCCCGATCACGCTGTACTGCGCAGGTGGGGTGCGCTCCCTGCTCGCAGCTCGCGCCCTCCAGGAACTGGGGTACACGGACGTCCAGTCGCTGGCGGGCGGGTACGGTGCGTGGAAGCAGGCCGGGTTCGACTTCATCGTGCCGCGGGTGCTGACCGCACAGCAGCAGCAGCGCTACAGCCGTCACCTGCTCATCCCCGAGATCGGCGTGGAAGGCCAGGCGAAACTGCTCGACGCACGGGTGCTGCTCATCGGGGCAGGTGGGCTCGGCAGTCCGGCCGCCCTGTACCTCGCGGCTGCCGGAGTGGGCACGATCGGATTCGTCGACTTCGACACCGTCGACCGGAGCAACCTGCAGCGGCAGATCCTGCACACCGAGGATCGGATCGGGATGCTCAAGACGGCGTCCGCTCGGATCGCGCTCACCGCGCTCAACAGCGATGTTCGCGTCGTCGAGCACAACGTCGTGCTCAGCGGTGAGAACGCGCGCGAGATTTTCGACCAGTACGACATCATCGTCAACGGCTGCGACAACTTCCCGACTCGGTACCTCGCCAATGATGTGGCCATCTTTGCCAAAAAGCCGATGGTCGATGGCGGAATCTTCCGTTTCGAGGGGCAGGTCACCACTGTCGTGCCCTTCCAGTCGCCCTGCTACCGCTGCCGTTACCCCTCGCCGCCGCCCCCTGAGGAAGCGCCCTCGTGCGCCGAAGCCGGCGTGCTCGGTGTGCTCCCCGGAATCGTCGGCATCCTGCAGGCGACCGAGGTCATCAAGCTGATCACCGGCGCCGGTGACCTGCTCACCGGACGGTTGCTGCACATCGACGCGCTCGCGATGAAGTTCCGCGAGTTCCGCGTGCCGCGGGACCCGCAGTGCCCTGTGTGTGGGGAGAATGCCACCATCACCGAGCCCATCGACTACGAGGGTTTCTGTGCCGCTCCCGCGTCGGTCGCCACCGAGGCGGTCGGCGCCACCGCCTGACGCGGTCAGCCGGCCGGCGGCTGGACGTCGGGCCCCACGTGGTCGCCCCCGTCCAGGTGCTCAGCCTCGTGGATCAGCATCACCGGGATGCCGTTGTCGACCCGGTAGCGGAGCTTGCAGGCGTCGCACCGCAGCGACGCGGGTTCGACGGCCAGCGGTCCCCGGCAGCGCGGGCACGCCAGGATATCGAGCAGATCCTTGGGCAGCTGACTCATGGTGCCATTCTCGCCGGTATCAGGAACCCGGCGATCTGCTCGTTGACGGCGCGGGGGACCTCGAGGTTGCTCACGTGCCCGCAGTCGAGCTCGACGTAGCGCGCCCCCGGGATGCCGTCAGCTATGGCAAGAACTTCCGAGGTCGGAATGACGGCGTCCTTGGCTCCGGCGATGACCAGGGCCGGCACGGTGATCGACGCCAGCAGCGCGGTGCTGTCGGGTCGAGCCGCGATGGCGCGCTGCGCGAAGGCGATCCCCGCCGGCGTGCAGCGCCGGATCCGTCCGCGCACCGGATCGACGATGTGCGCTTCAGCCTGCGCGCCGGGACTCAGAAGGCGCTCGACCATCGGCTCGACGATCGACTCCACCGATTGCTCGCGCTCCACCTGTTCGGCCATGGCCAGCCGTTCATCGCGGGACCCGGCGGCGTCCGCGGTCGCGCGCGTGTTGCACAGCACCAGCGCGCTGATCCGCTGCGGCGCCAGTCGCCACAGCGCGAAGGCGAGATAGCCTCCCATCGACAGCCCGACCACCGCGACTCGCTCGATGTTTCGCGAATCGAGCGCCGCGAGCACCGCGGCGGCGAAAGCGTCGAGAGTGGGCTCGCCTTCAGGAGGCGGCGGCGATGCGCCGCAGCCCCACAGGTCGGCGCGGACGCAGCGAAGGTGATCCGACAGTGCCGCCACCTGGTGGTCCCACTGCGACGCGTCCAGGGTGAACGCGTGGAGGAACAGCACCGCTTCGCCACTTCCAGTGTCGTGGAGGGCTGGCAGCATCTCTGTCCGCGCGGGCTCAGGCCGGGGCGCCGACCACGATCGCGGGGAAATCCTCGTCCAGCGTCGCCGGCTCGATGTGCGTGCGCGCGTGCTTCTCGACATCGCGAAGCTTGAGGATCTCGCTGGGCGTGATCAGGGTGACCGCAACTCCCGCGCGCCCGGCGCGACCAGTCCTGCCGACGCGATGCAGGTACTCGTCCGGGGTGAGCGGCACGTCGTAGTTGATGACGTGGGAGATGTCGTCGATGTCGAGCCCGCGGGCTGCGACGTTGGTCGCGATCAGGTACTTGATGTGCGTTGCGCGGAACTGCTGCATGGCGCGATCCCGCTCGCGCTGGGTGAGGTCGCCGTGGAGCAGTCCAACCTGGTATCCGCGTCCGCCGAGCTGTGCCTGGAGCACGTCGGCGGTTCGCTTGGTTTCGACGAAGATCAATGCCATGACGACGTCCGGCTGGTCGAGGATCTGCGAGAGTGCGTCGGTCTTGTCCGCCCAGGTCGTCTGCACGTAGAGCTGGCGGACCTCAGCGGGTATCTCCGGCCTCGTGCTGATCTCCACTGTCTCCGGATCGTGCATGTGACGCAGGGCGAGCCTGCGAACCCACTCCGGCATGGTGGCGCTGAAGAGCAACGTCTGACGCTGCGGCGGGCATTGACGAAGAATGCGTTCGACATCCGGTGCGAACCCCATGTCGAGCATCCGGTCGGCCTCGTCGAGCACGCAGACGCGAACGTTGGCGAGGGTGAGCGAACGTCGCTGGATGTGATCGCCGAGACGGCCTGGAGTCGCCACCACGATGTGCGCACCCTGGCGCAGCTCCTCCATCTGGCGTCCGATCGAGTCGCCGCCATAGATCGCGACGCTGCGCAATTCGTGGCGCTTGCCGAGTCGGGTCAGCTCGTCATGGACCTGGACGGCCAGCTCGCGAGTCGGGCAGAGCACCAGCGCCTGCACGGGACCGTCGCGCGGATCGAGTCGCTCGATGATCGGAATGCCGAAGGCGGCGGTCTTGCCGCTCCCGGTCTGCGCCTGGCCGATGACATCGCGCCCCGCCATCGCGAACGGCAGCGAGCCGGCCTGGATCGGCGTGGCCATGGTGTATCCGAGCTCCGCCACCGTGTGCTGCATGGCGACGCTCAAGGCGAGCTCGTCGAAGCTGACCGGTTCGGGGATGATTGTGCTCAAGGCCTCATCGACCGGCGCCGGAGCGGCGGGACGGGGCCTTGCGGCGAGCGGTCTACCAAACCGCGCGCGAGAAGACGAACGCAAGACAACCTCAGTCTACCCCGGATTGGCGCGTTCACGCCTGCGTAAGATCGCGCTGATGCCGTTCAACCGCGTCAGCGCGCTCGGGGCCGCATGACTCCGCTCCGCGACATCCGCGAGTCGCTCCCGCCGGCAGGGGCTTTCGTCCCGCGCGTCGCCGTCATCGATCTCGACGGCACCACCATCGACTATCGCCAGCACCTCCACCCCCGAGTGCGCGACGCGGTGCGTTCGGTGGCTGCGCGGATCCCGGTGATCGTCGCCACCGGGCGCATGTACCGCTCCGCGCTGACCTGGGCAGAGGAGCTCGGCGTCCATGAACCGCTGGTCTGCTATCAGGGCGCGATGGTGCGGGACACTCCCCGCCAGGACGGCTCGCCCGGTCGGACCATCTTCGAGCAGCCGCTCCGCGCGGTGCCGGCGCGACGCGCGCTGCACATCGCCCGCGAGCAGAACTGGCACTTCCAGGCCTACCAGAACGACGAGTTGCTCTGCGAGCAGGATCGCCCCGAGGCGAGGCTGTACTCGCACATCAGTGGCGTGAATTTCCGGCTCGTCCCGGACCTCGAGCCGCTCCTGGAGCGGGGCACCACCAAGGCTGCGTGTGTTATCGAGGATCCGGCCGAGGTGGATCGCGCCTCCGCATTGATGGCGCAGGAGCTGGCCGGCAGCGCGCGCGTCACGCGCTCGAACCCGGAGTTCGTCGAGATCCTCGACCCCGAGGTGAGCAAGGCGGTGGGGTGCGCGATCGTCTGTCAGCAGCTTGGGTACTCGCTGGCCGAGGCGCTGGCCATCGGCGACGCCCCCAATGACGTCGAGCTGCTGACCGCCGCGGGGTACGCGGTGGCCGTCGCGTCATCACGTCCCGAGGTGCTCGCCGCCGCGGATGCCACGTGCGCGCCACCCGAGGAGGGTGGTGTCGCCGATGTCCTCGAGGCGCTGGGGCTGCTGTGAGCGTTTTGTTCCCCCTTCGCCAGGGCCGGGAGCGTCGCGTCGAAGCGGCCTGAACATGTGCGCGCTCACTGGGCCATGCCGGTGAAGAATCCACCGCCGGTCTTCCTGCCGAGCCTCCCCTGCGCGACGAGATCCCGGAGCATCTCGACCGGCTCCCAGCGCTGATCGCCCGTCTGCCGGAATCCCTCGTCGAGGATGGCCTCGACGACGTCGAGCCCGACCAGGTCCGAGAGCTGGAATGGTCCCATCGGCCATCCCAGCGCGTTGCGCACCGCGAGATCGCAGTCCTCCACCGAGATGTAGCCGCCCTGCACCAGGCGCATCGCCTCCTGCACGGCGATGAAGAGGATGCGGTTGGCGATGAAGCCGAACTCCTCGCGGGCGAGCCGCACCGGCGTCTTGCCGATCGCGCGGGCGAATTCCATGGCACGGACGACCGTGTCCTCCGCCGTGTGCGGTCCGGGCACCACCTCGACGAGCGCCATCAGCAAGGCGGGGTTGAAGAAGTGGATGTTCAGGAAGCGCTCAGGGTGGGTCACGGCGCTCTCGAGCAGCGATGACGCGAGAGTTGACGAGTTTGTGCCGATGATGGCGGTATCGTCAGCGTGCCCGCAGATCCGCGCGTATACCTCGCGCTTGATGTCGCGGTCCTCGGCGACCGACTCGATGATCGTCCCGGCACCGGCGAGCGCGTCGAACTCTGAGCCCATGGTGACCCGGCCGAGCGCCGCCTCGCACGCGTCGCCGTCGAGTGTTCCCTTCTCGACGCGGCGGCGGAGGAGCGCCTCGGAAGCCGCGCCGGCCGCACGCAGCCGGTCGTCACTGCGGCTGATCAGACGCACGTCGTAGCCGTGCAGCGCCGCCTGGTAGGCGATCTGACTGCCCATCGCGCCCGCACCCACAACCGCAAGGGTGGACTCGGCCGGCACCTCAGCCCCCGGCCGGCCCGGCATCACGTCCTGGATGGGTCATCGCCTCGGGGTCGAGCAGCCGCGTCAACTCCGCCTCGTCGAGACCGCTGCGTTCGCGCGCGACCTCGCGCACCGTCCGACCCGTGGCGTAGGCCTCCTTGGCGATCGCCGCCGCCGCGTCGTAGCCGATCACCGGCGCGAGCGCGGTGCAGAGCATGAGCCCGCGCTCGACCATGGCGGGGCCGTTCTCGGTGGCGGTGATCCCGTCGACACACTGGGTCGCCAGGTTGCGAGCCGACGCCGCGAGCACTGATGCCGACTCCAGGAGGTCGTAGGCGGCGACCGGCATCATCACGTTGAGCTCGAGGAGCGACCCGGCGGCGCCGCAGAACGCGACGGTCGCGTCGTTGCCGATCACCTGCGCGGCCACCATCGTCACCGACTCGCAGATGACCGGGTTCACCTTCCCCGGCATGATCGAGGAGCCCGGCTGCACAGCAGGAATCGCGATCTCCGCGATCCCCGCCCGTGGGCCGCACCCGAGCAGCCGGATGTCGTTGGCGATCTTGTACAGCGAGATGGCCACGGAACGGAGTGCGCCACTTGCCGCGACGACCGCGTCCAGCGTCGACTGCCCGCTGAAGTGGTTGTCGGTCTCCCGAAAGGGAATGCCGAGGTCGGCGGCGAGGAGCGCGATCACCCGGGGTGGGAACTCCGGATCGGTGCCGACGCCGGTCCCGACCGCCGTCCCCCCGAGGGGCAGCTCGGCGAGGGTCGCGATCGCCTCCTCGCAGCGACGTCGGGCTCGCTCAACCTGCCCCGCGTAGCCGAGGAACTCCTGTCCGAGCCTGATCGGCGTCGCGTCCTGGAGATGGGTGCGGCCGGTCTTGATCACCGGCCAGAACTCCTCGGACTTGCGCCGCAGCGATGCCTCGAGCGTCTGCAGCCCGGGGATGGTGTCCTCGCGGATCGAGACCGCAGCCGCAACCTGGATCGCCGTCGGGATCACGTCGTTGCTCGACTGGCCGAGGTTGACGTGGTCGTTGGGATGCACCGGGGTTCGGGAGCCGCGCACGCCGCTCAGCAGCTCGATTGCCCGGTTGGCGATGACTTCGTTGGCATTCATGTTCGTCGAGGTGCCGCTGCCGGTCTGAAACACGTCGACGATGAACTCGCCGTCGAGAGCACCGTCGATGACGTCCTGCGCGGCGCGGATGATCGCGCCGGCGAGGTTCTCGTCGAGCAGTCCGAGCTCGCGGTTGACCAGCGCGGCCTGCTGCTTGATGAGCCCGATGGCGCGGATGAACCCGCGCGGCAGGCGGAGGTCGCTGATCGGGAAGTTGACCTTGGCGCGCATGGTGTTGGCGCCGTAGTAGGCGTCGGCCGGCACCTCGAACTCGCCCATTGAATCTCGCTCACTCCTGGTCGTGGCGCTGGTCATGACGTTGCCTCCCCCCGATGCAGCGGGATGGTCATGTCGAACTCGGCGCCGCTCCCGGGGATGCTCCGAGCAGCCACGGTTCCACCATGGCGTTCGGCAACCGTGCGCACGATGTAGAGGCCCAGCCCGCTCCCCGGAACCTTGCGCTGCCGTTCGGCCACCGACCGGAAGTACTTGTCGAACAGGTGTCCCGTGTCGGCGACGGGGAAGCCGGTTCCGTGGTCGCGGACGGTGAAGCGCACCGAGTCGCCGTCGCGCATGGCGAGGACCTCGATCGGGGATCCCATCGGCCCGTGCTTGACGGCGTTGCCGAGCAGGTTGGTCAGCGCCAGGATGAGGCGGCGCCGGTCGCCCTTCATCTTCAGCCCGTGCTCGCACTCGCTGGTGATCGTCGACTCACGCAGCTTTGCCTCCATGGCCACGTGCTCCATGGCCTCCGCGACCACCTCCTCCGCATCCATCACCTCGAGTGCGAGGTGGTCGTCGGGGTCCTCGAGCCGCGTCAACTCGGCGAGCGCGTTGACCATGCGGACCATCATCTCGGTGCTCGCAGTGATCCCCTCGATGGCCACCATGGCGGTCTCGGGGAGCGCGCCGAGCATCCCGGCGCTGAGCAGCTGCCCATAGCTGTTCAGGATGGTCAGCGGGCGGCGGAGCTCGTGCATGGTGATCGAGAGCGACGTTCCACGGGCCGACGACTCCGAGGTGGCACTGGAGAGGCGGTGCTCGAGGGTTGCGACGCACGACGCAGCCAGGCGCTGGCCGACCGCCTCGATGTCGTCAGCGGTCGTCGACGCAAGTTCCAGGGTTTCATCGGGGTCGAGGCGTTCCTCGCGCACCGCCTCGGCGCTCACCTGCCGGAGCGCGGTGAGGTTGGCCAGCGCCTTCTCCAGCCGGCGTTCCACGCCCGTGCCCGTATCGAGGTGGTGATAGGCGATCAGCGGCCGGAAGTCGTCAGCGGTGAGCGCGACCAGGACGGCGTTCACGAACTGGCGCGGTCCGCGGGCGCGGTCGAGGGGCTCGCCGGCGTCAGCCGGTGATATCTGCCTCGCCCACAAATCGGCGATTCTCGCCGCGTGGGCTGCCAGGAAGTCGCTGAACTGCCGGGTCACGCCGCTGAAGTCTAGGCGCACCAGTGGTCAACTCCGCGAGCGCGACGTCCTCGATGGCGGCAACGTCGACCGCAACCTCCACGGGAGTGCGATGGCTGCGCCGGTGGCGCGACCAGAGCACCGCTCCAAGCACAGCGAACGGGAGCATCTGGAGATCGATGAGCACGGAGATCGCGCCCGCATGCACAACCGAGACGCCGGTGTGTGACAGCAGGGCGACCAGGACCCCCTCGCGAAGCCCCAGGCCGTTGATGCTGAAGGGCGCGAGCGCCACCAGGAGCGTGATCGGGATGCAGACGGCCAGGATCGTCCAGCTGAGATCCACCCCGATCGCACGGGCCGCAACGCTCAGGGCCAGAAGGTTGAATCCCCAGCCGGCGGCTCCGACCAGGAGGGACTGGGCGACGGCGTGGGGGTGCTGCCGGTAACCGGCAAATGCGTCGCTGAACGAACGGACGCCGCGGCTCATCGCGCCGGACAAGCGGGCGAGCAGCCGGTGCGGCACCAGGCGGTCGGCGCTGAGCGCCACGAGCCAGATGAGAACCACAGCGACGGCGAGCCCCGCGATCACGACCAGGATGCCGGTGCCGATCAGGGCGCGAAGCAGGATGGCCGCGGCGATCCCCCAGCAGGTCATGCCCAGCATGCCGGCGAGACGGCTGCCGGCGAGCGAGGCGAGCACCCGTCCATGGCCGATCTGGCGGCCCATCTCGACGGTGCGCATGGCGTCTCCACCGACGCCGGCGGGCAGCATCTGGGTGAAGAAGAGGCTCTGGAGATACGAGGAGCTCAGGCGGCGCCAGCTGAGCAGCGAGCCAGGGCCGGAGCCCGAGCCGGTGCCGGGGCTGGCGGCGGCGCCGGCGGGCGCGCTGGCGGTCCGCAGCAGAACGCCCCACTCGACGACGCTGGCGGCCACCGCGAGCATGGTGAGACCGAGCGCGGCGGCGATCCAGAGCGGATCGGCATGCGCCAGGCTCGCGATCGCCTGGGGCAGGTTGATCGTACGGGCGAGGATCACCAGGCCGACGACAGTCCCGCTGACCCGCATCCAGGGGGAACCGATCACTGCGCGGGCGGTACGCAGGGCTCGATTCATCTGCACCATTGAAACAGGTTGCACCGGTGGCTTCCTGAGGTTGGCCGGACCGTGACACTCCAGCGGCTCCTCGCGACCTGTTACGCAGGCGGCGCGTCACTCGGCGGCGAGGTAGGGCTCCCGGAAGGCCGTCTGCTCGGCGATGAACACCAGGTCAAGATCCGCGACAGGCCCGTTGCGATTCTTCGCGACGATGAGCTCCGTCTTGCCTTTGTCGATCTCGCGGTTGTGCATTCCCTCGCGATAGAGGAAGAGCACCACGTCCGCATCCTGCTCGATCGAACCGCTGTCGCGGAGGTCGCTGAGCTGGGGGCGCTTGTTCTCGCGCTGCTCGGCCGCGCGGGAGAGCTGGGAAAGGGCGAGCACGGGGACGTCGAGCTCCTTGGCGATGGCCTTCAGTCCCGACGAGATGTCCGAGACCTCCTGGACGCGCGAATCGCGCCTGCCTCCCTGCATCAGCTGCAGGTAGTCGATGACAATCAGCTCGATCTTGTGCTGCGCCTTCATCCGGCGCGCGCGGGCGCGCAGCGTGTTGATGGCGAGTCCGGGTGAGTCGTCGATCCAGAGATCAGCGTGGGTGAGGGTGTCCATCGCCTTGGCGATCTTCTGGAACGCCATCGAATCGGCCTGCCCGGTGCGAAGCATGTAGGAGTCCACGTGCGCTTCGCTGCAGATGAGCCGCTGCACCAGCGACTGCCGCGACATCTCGAGCGAGAAGAGCACGACAGGCCGGCCCGCCAGCACCGCCGCGTTGCGAGCGATGTTGAGGGCGAACGACGTCTTGCCGACCGCGGGCCGGGCCGCCAGGATGATGAGCTCGCCGGGCTGCAGTCCCTGGGTGAGCATGTCGAGCTTCGAGAAGTTGGTCGGCACGCCCGTGACCAGTTGCTTGTTCTCGATGCGCTTCTCGAGGACGTCCCACCACTCCCGGACCACCGGCGCGATGTTGCGCATCTCCGAGCCGCGACTCTCCTGGCCGATCTTGAACACTTCCTGTTCGGCCTGATTGATGGCCTCCGTCACCGGGGTCGAGTTGTCGAACCCGAGCCGGCTCACCTTGCCGCCCGCGTCGATGAGACGGCGGCGGAGCGCGTGGTCCCGGACGATGTCCGCATAGTGCTTGACGCTCGCGGAGCTGGGAACCACGAGCGTGAGCTCAGCGATGTAGTCCATGCCACCCGCGCGACCGATCCCGGGACCGCGCTCGAGCTGGTCGCGCAGCGTCACGGCGTCGATCGCTTCGCCACGATCGTTGAGCGCAAGCGCCGCGCGGAACAGCACCGCATGGCGCTCGGCGTAGAAATCCTCGGGCACCAGGTCGTCGCGCACGATCGACAGTGCCTCGCGGTCGATGAGGATGCCACCGAGCACCGCCTGTTCGGCCTCGTTGTCATGTGGCGGGATACGCATCGCCGGGGCCCCCGCAACGGCCCCGCGTCCCACGAGCTCGGCTTGCGGGAGAGAGGTCATTGGGCCGCGACGACGACCTTGAGTGTCTCCGTGACCTCCGGGTGGAGCTCGATGGTGGCCTCGTGGGGTCCGAGGGAGCGGATCGGTGGATCGATCTCGATCTTCCGCTTGTCGATGTCGATCCCCGCTTCGCGCTTGAGTTGCTTGGCGACGTCCGCGGTGGTCACGGTGCCGAAGAGACGGCCCGCCTCGCCGGCCTTGGCATAAACCGTAACGGTCAGCTTGCGCAGCCGCTGAGCGGTCTCCTTCGCATCGATGAGGGCCTTCTCCACGCGCCGGCGAGTCGCCTCCTCACGGCGGCGAATCTGGTCGACGGTGTTCTGATCCGCGATCACCGCGAGGTGCTGCGGGAACAGGAAGTTGCGCGCGTATCCCGGCGACACCTCACGAACGTCGCCGGGCTTGGCTGTTCCTGCCACTTCCTTCAAAAACAGGACCTTCACGATAGCGCCTCCCGCTCATCTGGACGCAGGCGCCGGTAGATCATCAGGGCGATGCGCTCACCGTTGCGGACGTCGTCGTCGAACTTGCTGCGCCGCTGGGTGATCAGCTCCTCCTGCTCCGCGACCACGTGACGAGGACACGCCGCGATGAAGGCGCGGGTTGCGAGCAGGCTGAGCGCGAGCACATCGAGCTCACCGATGACCGGCAGGGAATCCGGAAGTTCGACCACGGGCAGTGCGATCAACGCCAGCCCGCCACCGAACGCGAACTTCATGTACCTGGGCACGCGCGCGTCGAACATGAGGCAGTACGCGAGCCGCAGCATGCGCGGCAGGTCGACGAAAAGGCGTTTGGCGCTGCGGACCTTGCTCAACATCTCGAACCGCGCATTCTACTTTGTTGCCGTTGTGCTCGATCAGAGAGCATTCCATCACGGCACCCGTACCGGTGTGTTCAGTCGCCGCGCAGGATCTCCGGGTGCGCCTCGACCCACGCACGCGCGAGCGCGCTATCCCCGGGCGGTGTCGTCCCGTCGATCACCGCTTCGCGGATCGCCGCCTTGGCCCGTCCCACCCACGGGCCCGGTCCGCGCCCGGCGAGGGCCATGAGCTCGTCGCCACTCAGCGGGTCGGCCATCGCCGACACGGCACCTCCGGCGTCGAGGCGGGCCATGCGCCCGTCGAGCTCGTCGAGCTCCTCGAGAGTCGGGTACGCGGATGCCCTGGTGTCCGCGCGTGCGAGGTCGAGCATCTTGCCGCGCAGCGGGCCGGCGTCCCTGATCAGCCGCCGGACGGCCGTGTCACTGAAGGACTCGCGCTCGTACTGGATCGGTCGAAGGTGGAGGCGGACCAGCCGGCTCACGTCGCCGATCTCGTCGTTGCTGTACTTCCAGCGGGTCAGTATCGTCCTGGCCATCTCCGCGCCGATCTGTGGATGGTCATAGAAGGTGTGGCGACCATCCTGTGCGACCACGTGTGTCGGCGGCTTGGCGATGTCGTGGAGCAACGCGGCGGTGCGGGTCACCAGGTCGGCGGGCGCCTCGTCGACGGTCATCAGCGTGTGCCCGTAGACGTCATGGGTGTGGTAGCCGCCCTGCTCGATCCCGACCGCCGCGACCAGCTCGGGCAGGACCAGGTCGAGCAGTCCCGCGTCCCGGAGCACCGATATCCCGGCACTCGGGTGCGGGGCGACCAGCATGCGGCGGATCTCGTCACTGACTCGCTCGACGGAGAGGATCGAGGTTCTCCCCGCCTGCGCCCGCATCGCCTCGATCGTCCCCGGGGCGAGCGTGAAGCCGAGACGTGCGACGAATCGAGCCGCCCGGTACATCCGCAACGGGTCCTCGGCAAAGGTCTCGGCCGGGTCGAGTGGGGTGCGCAGCACCCCGGTGAGCAGGTCGGGCAGCCCCTGACCGGTGATGTCGATGATCTCGCCGTCGAAGCTCTGGCAGAGCGCATTCACCGTGAAATCGCGTCGCTGCACGTCCTCGACCAGCGTGCCCGGCCGGACATCGGGGTTGCGTGACTCGGGGTCGTAGCGCTCGGCCCGGGCGCGGACCCCCTCGATGATCCAGGCGCCGCCGCGGATCTGCGCTGTGCCGAAGCGTTCGAAACGCTCCGGAGGGTGCCAGCCGAAGTCCGATGCCACAGCGGCGAGCAACGGCATCGGATCCATGCCGACCGTCACGAGGTCGATGTCCTTGCCCTGCCCTTCCCCGAGCAGGCGGTCCCGGACGAAGCCGCCCACCAGGTACGCCTCCACCTCGAGGGTGCGCGCGGCGGCGGCAATCGACTCCAGGAGGTCCTCGAGCTCCGGCGGTTCAGGCCGCAGCACACGGATGATGGCGGTCATGAAGCTGCGGGCGCCAGCCGATCGGGCCGTCCGCGAAGCAGGAGCGCCGAGAGCATCGCCGCCAGCCCGGCGCAGATGCCGGCGCCGAGGAACACGGCTCGCAACTCGGTGACGATCGCGGCGGTGACGTCACGCTCATACGGCGGGCAGTTGAGTGGGGAAGTCGGGCAGAGTGCCGACGGCGACGGGAAGGCTGACGCCGTCGTGTAGAAGATGTGCAGGCTCACCGCGGTGAGGATGGAGATGCCCACGAGCATCCCGATCATGCGCGCCACGACCACCAGTGCCGCGGCCAGGCCGTGCATCTGGTCGCGGACCGACGCCAGCATCGACGCATTGACCGGGGCGATTGCGAGGCCGAAACCGAGGCCGCAGGCGACGAGCACCGGGTCGCTCGGATGCAGCCACCCGGGTCCGAAGGGGTCGCCGAGCGTGGTCGCGGTCCACCCAGTCATCGCGAAGAACGCGGCCGCGGTGATCGCCATCCCGGCGGCGGCGACGACTCGGTTGCCCAGACGCTGGGAGAGCCAGCCACCGGCGACTGCTCCAACCGGCACCCCGACCAGGAGGCGCAACAGCACCAGGGCGGCCCCGAGTTGCGAGTTCGGGTCCACCGTCGCCCGTGCCAGCACCGGGATGTCCAGCAATGCCGCCATCAGCGCCGCTCCTACGGCGAGATTGGTCAGCAGCGCCCCGTAGGCCCCTGGGGAGCGGAGCTCGGCTGCCGCGATCAGTGGGTGGCGCGCGCGCCGCTCCCTGATCACGAAACCAGCGGCCGAGACCGCGCCGAGCGGGAGCAGCCAGAGCGCGGCCGGCGAGATCGCCCCGGTGGCCGGGTCCTCGGCGGAGAAGCTGACGATGATCGTCGAGAGTGCGACGCCGAGGAGCACCGCCCCCTGCCAGTCGACCGCTCCCGCCACCGCCGGGAGCGTCCTGACCGCGAGCAGGCCGCGGGTGGAATGGTGGTCGCGGAGCTCCCAGAGGATGAGCGCCGCAGCCGCGCCGGCAGCGACGAGCGCGATTGGCGTCAGCCACACCAGGCCCCCCAACGCGCTGTACGCCACGCCGATGGTGGCGTTGCCGCGGAGCCCCCCCGGCGATGCGATCGAGAGGCATCCGGCCACCCCGGCGATGCCCGCCAGCACGATCGATATCCAATCGAGGGGCCGGCGAGGCCCAGGTGCGCGAACTGCGCGATCTCGCGCGCCGGACGCGACCAGCCCGAGCGCGAGGACGCCGGCGACGGGGAGGCTCAGCCAGAAGATTGTCTGCCAGGGCGCGATGCTGAGGATCAGGCCACCGTAGAGCGGTCCGAGGACACTCCCCAGCTCCTGCACGCCGCCGATGACACCGAGCGGCAGGCCGCGCCGGTCCGCCGGCCAGAGGTCGGCGACCAGGGCCAGCGTCACTGGGACCAGCCCGCCACCGCCGAGGCCCTGGAGCGTCCGGCCGGCGACCACCGAGCCGAGGTCGGTCGCGGACGCGGTCACCAGCGAACCCGCGGCGAAGACCCCGAGGCACAGGATCACCAGCGGCCGGCGGCCGTACAGATCGGACAGGCGGCCGAGCAGCGGCATGACCACGACGTAGCCGAGCAGGAACCCGCTGACGATCGGCGTCGCCGCCTGGAGCTGGTCGACGCCGATGCCGACATCCGCCATGATCGCTGGAAGCGCGAGCACGATCACGTAGGTATCCATCGCGGCGACGAGCACCGCTGCCGCCGCGATGGCGAGGATCCAGCGCCGGCGCGTGTTCACCCGCTGGCGGGCGGCGGCGTCACTGACACGTTCTCGCCATAGTTGGTAAGAACGAGTGTGTAGGTGCTGTCGTTGCTCTTGCTGATGAATGGCCCGGTGAGCACCACGCGCCGGAGCTGGTTGGTGCTGGTGTCGATGCCGAAGGTCGCTGCGACGCTCTTGGACGCGTCGGCGCTGGTGAGCAGTGCCGCGACCGCATTCCCTGGCAGCGAGCAGCCGATCTCGTGCAACGCCTCACCGTTGTATCGATCGTCGCCCTGGACCTGTGGCGACTGGCACTTGAGCAGGAGTGATGACAGGCCGGCGTTGGGGTCGATGAGCTTGGCGGGATCCCCGAAGCCGTAGTCGGACGGATTCGCGGTGGTGAATCCAGAGCCGGTCGGCAACTTGACCGAGAACGTCCCTCCCACCGAGACGGCGGGCACGCTCAGCGCCAGACCGAAGACCGACACCTGGAGAACGCCGGACATGCTGTCCGGCCGCTTCATGTCCCCGCTGCCGCCGGTAAGCTGCGCGCCGGATCCGGTCACGTTGGCGCTGGTGAGCACGAAATGAAAGGACGGCGTGGCGTCGAGGACGCTCTTGGTCGTCTTCAGCAACGACGTCGCGTCGATCGACGCCCCGCCGCACGCGCTGACCAGGAGCAGCACTGCGGGCGTGATCACGGCGAGGCGGCGCAAGCCCCCGATGACGTTCCCTCCGAACGAGGTCAGGTATCGCGGGCGAGTATAGGTGTGCCGATACACTGCGACGCGTGAGTGGAGAGCGCGCCGCGTTGTCGGAGATCGATGCGACGCAGTTCTTCGCGGTCGACATCCGGGTGGGAACGGTGGTGAGCTGCGAGGTGTTTCCCGAGGCCCGGCGCCCGGCATACCGCTTGGTCATCGACTTCGGTCCGCTGGGCACCCGGCGATCCTCGGGGCGGCTGACCGACCTCTACACCCCCGAGCAACTCACCGGCAGCTCGGTGGTCGCGGTCGTGAACCTGCCGGCGCGCCAGATCGGCCCAGTGCGCAGCGAGGTCCTCGTGCTCGGCGTCTACCAGGAGGGCTCGGAGCGGGTGGTGCTCCTCCGTCCCGACCACCCCTGCGCTCCCGGCGATCGGGTTGGCTGAGTCCACCCCTTTGGCCGCATGAGCCCTTCCTCGCTGGTCGGCGAGCCCGGTGCCCGCCGGGTCAGCCCATTCCTCTTCCTGCTGGTGATCTTCTCGTTCTTTCTCGCGTTCGCCGGGGTCTCGTGCAATGCGGCGGCCACCAAGTCGGCGATCGGGTCGGTCGGTGGATCCCAGGGACTGAGCGGGACGGAGACCGCCCAGGTGACCGCGTGCATCAACGCGCTCGACGGAGTGAACATCCTCACCTACAGCGGGTGGCAGCTCGCCTTCGGGAAGGACCCGGTGATCGGGTCGGTGCCCGCGGCCTGCAACCAGAACAACGCCGCGGGCGCGGACACCTCGTCGGCGAACATCGGCCCGCAACTCCTGGCGATTCTCGCGCTGGTCAGCATCGGCCTGGCGTTGCTGCTCTCGATTGCCGGGGCGCTGGGCCTCCTGGCGGCGAGCAGCCGGGCGTTCGTCACTGCGGTCTTCGCGGGCGGGGCCGGGGCCCTGCTGATTCTCGACCAGTTGCACGTCCACGACCTGCTCCTCTCCAAGATCGCATCCGGTGAGGGTTCAAGCGTGCCCGGGCTCGACCCCGCATCGCTGTTCAACATCAACCCGGGAATCGGGCTCCTGGTGACTCTTGTGATTCTCGGGCTGGCCGTGCTCTACAACCTCGCCGCGCTGATCACGACCCCAGTCCGGGGTGATGAAGCTCTCCCCGCCTCACCGCACCCACCGCTACCCGAAGCACCACCGCCGTAGCGGTCAGCTCAAGTGGTTCCGCCGAGAAACGGGATGCCGTAGGTCTCGAGCTCGGCGCCGACCGAGCTCGACCAGACCTCCGCGATCGCATCGGCCGTCCAGCCACCGTCGCGGTAGGCGACCGAGATCTCTTTGGGGTGCGCCCAGAGTGACAGCTTGTCGCCCCCGAGACCGATGCACTGACCGGTCACGCCGGCTGCCTCGTCTGAGCTGAGGAACACCAACAGCGGTGCCACGTCGTCAGGCGTGCCCATACCCATCTGCTTGCGCACCGTCGCCGGCAGTGGCTCACCACGCTCCGCAGCCTCGACGATTGGCGCCATCCCGGGAATCGTCGAGATCATCCGCGTGATCGCGTTGGGGACGATCGCGTTCACGGTGATGCTGTGCTTGGCACACTCCATCGCCCAGGTGCGGGCGTATGCGGCGATGCCCGCCTTCGCCGCCGCGTAGTTGGTCTGTCCGAAGTTGCCGCGCTGCCCGGCGATCGACGAGACAACAACGATGCGTCCCCCGGACCCCTGCGCACGCATCCGGCGCACCGCCGCCCGCGCGCACGTGAAGGTGCCGCGAAGGTGAGTCCCGATCACCGCGTCGAAGTCGTCATCGCTCATGTTCCAGAGCACGCGGTCGCGAAGGATCCCGGCGTTGGTGCACATGATGTCGAGACGGCCGAACGCGCTGACGGCGCCGGAGACAAGCTGGTCGGCTGCCTCCGCGGATCCGACCGCGCATACCTCGGCGACAACCCGGCCGCCGTCCCTGGCGATCTCGTCCGCGGTCGCCTCGGCGACGTCAGCATCGACGTCGTTGACGACGACCGCGCAGCCGGCCTGCGCGAGTGCAAGCGCATATGAGCGGCCGATGCCACGCCCGCTTCCGGTCACGACCGCGACCTTTCCCTCGAGATTCATGGCGCCAACTCTAGTGCCTGCGCTCGACGTTCCGTTTGGCGAAGTCGATCTCAACGTGTTCGCCGCGCGGCTCATAGCCGGCCTGGCGGTAGATCGAGTTTGAGACAGGATTGGCGGCATCTGTGAAGAGCATGGCGTGGTGCACGCCGGGTAGCTCCAGTGCCGCGGCCGTGACCTCGTAGGTGAGCCGCCTCGCGTACCCGTGGTTGCGGTGCTCGGGAGGCGTGTACACGGGCCCGATGCGCGCGACGCCGGCCGCGTCCCGATACCCGACCATGCAGACGATCTGCCCATCCACCACCCAGACGTCGAGGTGCCCGCTCCCAACCATGTGACCGGCGATCGCGAGCGCGTTGCCCGGTGCGACGTGTTCGATCTCGGCGCTGAAGGTATCGAGCCACGCGGCGATAACGGGCACGTCCTGGGCGAGGCCGCGACGGCGAGCACCCGGCGGCAGCGGCACCTCGACGAGTGAAACGACCTCGTTGAGCAGAATCGGCCGGTCGCGTCCGATGGTGTCGTCGGTTGCGGCCGTCCATGCAGTGGCGACCGCGCGCGCCGCTTCCGCAGGACCGACGACGCCGAGCGGGCGGAGGCCGAGGACCCGCGCACGTTCGATCGCGGCCTCCGCAAGATGGCCGGCCGCCTCCGGCGGGAGCGAGGACACCAGCAGGTTATGTGGCGGGGTCCAGCTCGCCGCGCCGACCACCGCGTCCGAGTCGGTGATCCACCAGAAGCTGGGGGCCGCGTTGTAGGTCGCGGGCGCCGAGCGCACCAGGTCGATGATCGTCAGCAACACGTTGCGAGCACACGGGTCGGCCCTCAGGAACGCCTCCGCAGCAGCGGCATATTCCTCGACGTCGCCGGTGGCGTGGACCTGCATGACCTCACGATTGTGCCGCGCTCAGAGCGTCAGGCGTCCCCCGGTGGCCACCTGGGCCACCACATACACAACCCAGGGCACAGCCGCGAGCATGAGCAACTCGCCTCGCGCCTGACCGCGCCACAGCAATGTCAGCAGGAAGGCCGCGGTGAGCACTGTCAGGGCGGAGCTGAGCAGTCCCGCCGACCCGGGATGCCAGGTGGTGAAGACGACGCCGATCGCAGCCAGGACGCACGATTGGAATGTGGCCGAGCCGGCCACGTTGCCGAAGGCGAGCCTGTCGTCGTTGGTGCGCACCCAGAGCACGCTGTTGAGCGTTTCGGGAAGCTCGGTGGCAACCGGCACGATCACCAGCGCGAGCACCAGGGCCGGGATCTGCAGCGCCGACGCCGTCTGATCGAGCGCGGTGACGAAGAGTTGCGAGCCGACCACCAGCAGCGCGATCGCTATGACGAGTTGCAGCGTCACCAGCACCGGGTGTGGCTCGCCGGGTCGCCAGCGCACGATGTGCAACGGCTCCGGGCTCTCCCCGGCGGACGCGCTGTCGCGGAGTGTGGCCACGACGTAGACCGCGTAAGCGATGAGCAGGAGCGCCCCGACTGCGATGCGCGCGCCCGCCGGGAGCACGCTCGAGATCACCGCGACCGTGAATGCCCCGAGGAAGACGCCGAGGTCGCGCCGTGCCTGCCGGCGATCGATCACCAGGCGGCGAGCCCCGCCTCGGAGCACCACGGCGACGCCGGTGACGCCGGCCCCAAGGGTGAGCAGCAGGAACGGCGAGCCGAGCACCGCGCCGGTGGCGACCTGGTCAGCTGCTGGGGAATGGGTCGCGAGGGCGACGATCGGAACGACGGTCTCGGGCAGCGACGTACCGAGCGCGGCGAGCAGGCTGCCGGTCGCGCCACTACCGAGGTTGAGCACGTATCCCGCCCATTCGATCGCGTTGGTGAACAGCTCGGACGCGACCACCACCAGGGTCAGGCTCGCAACGAACAGCAGGGCGGTGGTCATCGGCGTCGCATCACCGTGTCGAACGGTGTGTGCAGCCACGCGGTCGCAAAGCCGAGCACATGGCGGATCGTCACCGGCTGCACGCGGTGCACCGGCCCGGCACCGTTCGCAACGTCGACCGCGTCGCGGACTCGCTCACGAATCCAGGGGAACACAGTCCGTGGCAGCGCGTCCGGAGCACACATACGCAGCGACCACGACTCGATGCTGCGCCGCGGAGCGCCGCCGATGACCTGCCCGAGGTAGACCACGTCACCCGCCGACCGGAGTCCGCGCCACGAGTACACGCCGACGATGCCGGTGATGCGCACCTGGTAGCCGGTCTCCTCCTCCGTCTCGCGCGCGCCGGTGACCGCCGGGTCCTCGCCGCGCTCGCAGTGGCCGCCGGGGAGTTCCCAGCCCGGTGGCCAGGGTCGCAACTGCAAGAGGACGCGGCCGCGCTCCACGATCGCGACCTGGGCACCTTCGACAGGCCACTCGACGCCATTGACGACAACACCGCTCATGACAGCAGGTGCAACACGTTCGGCAGCCCGAGGAAGATCGGATTCACGCCCGGCACGATCAGATGGTCGAAGGCGAGCGAGGCCGTCCCGACGGTCATGGAGGCGACCGGGTCCATGCTGCCGTGGCTGAGCGGCGGAGGCAGCAGTGCTGCCAGGGCAACCAGCGCGTAGATCGCGTAGCGGTATTGCTCCATGTACAGAAACACACGAGGTGCCGCGCCGAACAGGAGGCTGCGCACCACCGCGTATCCATCCAGCCCGGGAATCGGCAGCGCATTGAAGACGAAGAGCGCGATGTTGACGAGGAATCCCTGCAGGAGCACGCCGAGGATCACGCCCGGAAGGGTGAACTGCGCCACGGTGTCGAAACCCCCCACGTCGAGGCCGGACCCGAGCAGCTCGACGCGCAGCGCACCGGCGAAGATCGCGGCCACAACCAGGTGCGCGAGCGGTCCCGCTGCCGCAACGGCGGCGCGCTGCGTGCCGGCCCGGAGATACAGCGGATCCAGCGGCACCGGTCGCCCCCAGCCGACCCCCGCGACGAGGAGCGCAAGACAGCCCAACGGGTCGATGTTGCGACGCGGGTCGAGGGTCATCCGGCCATCCCGGCGCGGCGTCGGGTCGCCGCAGCGCAGCGCGATGGCTGCGTGGCTGAGCTCGTGGATCACCGATCCGAACACGAAACCCGGCAGCGTGTACAAGACGATCGCCAGGTAGGTACCGGGGCTGGTCACCCGGCGCCGGCTACTCGAGCTCGACCCGCGACGGTCGCCGCGAGCGCTCTGTTCCGCTTCGTGAACGTCTCCTGCCGCCGGACGGAGACTCGGTGGATGCCGGCTGTTGCGTGTGGTGTTCGATGATCGCCGCCAGGGCGAGCAGCAATTCGCGCTGCGCGATCAGCAGATGGCGCTGCGCCTCGGGAGGCACGAGATCGCCGAGCGATGTTCCGAGAATCCTCGAAGCCTCGTCGACGAGACGTGTGGGGCAGACGCGACACGCATCGGTCATGGCTTGCGATCCGAGAACGTGACCGAGAGCATCCCCTCGTCGAGCCGCCCCTTGGTCACCTGCTTGCCGTTGAGCACACGGGGCAATGAGATCTCGCGCTTGTACGGACCCACACTGACGAAGAGCTCGCCCTCGCGGTGCTTGATGTCCACGTCCTCCTTGCCGACAAATGGGAGGTGGAGCTGGAGCTCGTAGGTGTTGCCGACCTTGCGGATGCGCTGAGGAACAGAGTGATAGAAGATCTGCGAGGGGTCGAGGTCCCCGTAGATCGACTCACCCATCTCGGCGAGCGAGTCGAGACCGACGATCTCGTGGTCGAACAGCTTGGTCCGCAATGTCGGGATCGGAGAGAACGCGGTCTCCACCAGCAACGAGTAGCGCTGCTGTGCCTCGCGCCACGAGTCGAAATAGCTGTCGGTCACCTCGGGTGGCAGGACCCGGTTCACCACCACCAGGTCGGTGAGGTAGTCGTACAGGCTCAGGTAGGTGAAGGCGCGCTGTGCCTCCTTGACCACCATCTTCTCGAGATTGAGCACGATGCGCGTGGTGCACACCTTGGGATCGCCGAGGATCTTCTTCATGCCCTCGAGGTCGAGGAGGAGATCCTTGACATTGCTGAAGATCTCGTCACTCGGCAGCGGGATGCTGATGAACGGCTGCATGACCGGGCGCGCGACCTTGTTCATCATCCGGTGGATCGGGAAGATGCGATCGAGATACCACTTGGCGACATCGGGAAACGCGAGCAGCTGCAGCGTCTCGCCGGTGGGTGCGCAATCCACGATGAGCACGTCGAACTTGCCCTCGCGCTTGTGCTTCTTGATCCACATGAGGCTCGCCACCTCCTCCATCCCGGGAGGCGATGCCATCTCCTCGGCGACGATGTCGTCGACCCCTTGGGACGCGAACAGCGACGTCAGGTAGATGTGGATGCGGTCCCAGTGCTCCTCGAGCTCGTGGAGCGCATTGACCTCCTGTCCCCACAGATTCGGCGCGAGCTCGGTCGGCTGATCCCCGATCTCCTGGTCGACGCTGTCGCCGAGGCTGTGCGCGGCGTCGGTGCTGATCACCAGTGTCTTGTAGCCGAGGCTCGCGCACTTGACCGCGGTGGCAGCCGCAACGGTCGTCTTGCCGACGCCGCCCTTTCCTGTGTAGAGGATCACTCGCACGCGCGTAACTCGGTGCTCACAGGTTGAAGCGAGTCACCACGAATGCCGCGATCAGGATGAGCACGATCATGAGCGAGGCCATGATCGCCACACGGCGCAGATCGCGCGGCACGTAGGGAACGCGGTCGAACGGGATCGCCGCATCATCACTGTCGAGCGGCAGGAACATCGCCGCAGCGCTCTGCTGGCCTCTGATCGGGCGTGGCTGTGCAGCCGGGTTGACGCGCTCGACCCGGCGGCGCGTCGAGCTCTCGGCCGCCGCGATGACGTCCTCGGCAGGCTCGTCATCCGGCTCCGACTCGATTTCGAGCTCGGTGCCAGGCAGTGGCAACACCGATTCCGGGAGCACCTGGGGCTGGGTCCTCGGGGTCACGCGAGCCGGCGCAGCCATCTGGTGTGTGGCGACGCTGGGCGCTGCCGGTGCCGGCGTGCCCGGCCGCCGTGTGGCTGTTCGCTGCTTCTGCTTGCGCGTTTTCTTGGCCATGAACTCACCGAAGCGTATCAGGGGGGTGCACGCCCGACCTGACGTCGCAACTGCCGGGTTGCGGCCGAACGTGGCAACAGGGCAGGCAGCGGGCCTCCGGATGAGAGGGGCCACGATTTGGAGCCATGGCCAGAGCGGTGGGAAAGCCCGGCGCCCGCTGCCCGACGAGCCGTCCATGCAAGGGGTGCAGCCCTACATGTTGTGGCCTTCGCCGAACGCTAGCACATCATGCGGGGGTATTCAATGAGCTGATTTCCTGCCGACGGAACCCCTTCGCCAGCGCGTCGACGAGTTCCTCGCGACTCACGTGGCGGCCGAGCAGCTCGCGGACGCCAACTCCCGCCGGCATCGGGGCCGCCCCGCCATTGCGCAAATACGCAGCCGCTCGCGGTGGCTCGAGCAAGACCGACCCGTGCTGGAGGAGTGCGCCCGCGCGTCTCGCCTGCGCGCTGCCGACCAGCTTGCGCCCGCGCTCGTCGAGCAACTCGTGGGCTGCGGGGCGGGCGAAACAGTCGGCGACCGCCGCAACCTCGCGTGCGTCTCGCCGGAGATCGGCCGGCATCGCACGGGATATCGTGCGAACCCCTAGCAGTTCCAGCCCCGCAGCGACCGCCCCGTGGATGCGCGAGCACGATTCGAGTACCCGGCCCCCGAAGATGGGATCGGTCGATCGGCACACCACCGAGTAGGTCACCTCCTGGTCGTGGAGCACGGCCCGGCCGCCGCTCGGACGCCGGACGACGTCGACGCCGTCCCGGGCGCACGCCTCGAGATCCACGTCATCGAGCGGCTGCATGCGACCGAGACTCAGACAGGCGGGGTTGAAACCGTAGAGACGCACAGCGCCGGCGATCTCGCCACCAGCGCACGCATCGAGCAACGACAGGTCACGACGCATGTTCTCCTCGCCGGGCGCAGGCTCGTCGATGATCAGCCCGAACTGCTGACCGGTCGCGGTGACCACGCTCTCAGACATTGAAGCGCACGTGGATGACGTCGCCATCGCGCATCACGTAGTCGCGACCCTCGAGCCGCTGCTTGCCGCGCTCGCGCAGCACCGCGTAGGAACCCGCGTCGAGCAGCTCCTCGGCACCGGTCACCTCGGCGCGGATGAACCCGCGCGCTATGTCGGTGTGGATGCTGGCCGCGGCGTCGAGCGCGGTCTCACCTTCGCGAAGATTCCACGCGCGCACCTCGGTGTCACCGGCGGTGAAGAACGTGATCAGCCGGAGCAGCCGGTAGGCGCTGCGCGCCACGCGGTACAGGCCGGGCTCCTCGAGACCGAGGTCGTGCAGGAATGTCGCGCGGTCGGCGGTATCGAGCTCGGCGATGTCATTTTCGATGCGCGCGGAGACGGCGATGGCGTCGCCACCCGCGAGCGAGGCGCGCTCGACGATCTCCCGCGGCACGGGTTCCTGCGCAACTGACTCCGCGACGTTGACGACGACCATGAGCGGTTTCCCGGTGAGCAACCAGAACTCGCGCAGCATCGACTGCTCCTCCGGGTTGAGCGACATCGTGCGCACCGGCTTGCCCTGGTCGAGGTGTTCCTGCACGCGACGCAGGAGCGCGATCAGCTCCGGCTCCTTCTCCTTCTGGAGACGTGCGCTCTTCTCAGTGCGCTCGAGACGCTTGGTGACCGTTTCGAGGTCCGCGAGCTGCAGTTCGAGCTCGAGCACATCGATGTCGCGGATCGGGTCAACCCCACCTTCGACGTGCGTGACGTCGGGATCCTCGAATGCGCGTACCACCAGGGCCGTCGCGTCGGCCTCGCGGATGTGGCCGAGAAAACGGTTGCCGAGTCCCTCACCGCGACTCGCGCCACGGACGAGCCCAGCGATGTCGGTGAAGGTGACCGTTGCCGGGATCACCTTGGGTGGCTGGAACAACGCGGCGAGCCTGTCGAGGCGCGAATCGGGGACCGGCACCACGCCGGTGTTGGGCTCGATGGTGGTGAACGGATAGTTGCCGACCGCCGCGCCGGCCTGGGTCATGGCGTTGAAGAGCGTCGACTTCCCGGCGTTTGGCAGTCCGACGATGCCGACACTGAGGNNGTGGCGATCATCTGGATGTTGATGTCGGAGTCGGCGAGCGCGCGAAAGATCTTCGCGTAGATCCCCGGCGTCCCCCTGAGCCCGCTCCCGATGACGGTGACCTTGGCGATGCCCGCGGTGGCGGTGTAACCCTGTGCCTGCACGCTCTTTGCCACCGACGGCAGCATCCGGCGCGCCTTCGCCAAGTGTGACTCGGCGATGGTGAAGCTCAG
>PNBE01000059.1:0-198 GCA_003135895.1 Candidatus Dormiibacterota bacterium | reverse complement strand
GTGGATCGGACGCGAATCTCCATGGAGTACGCCTCGCCGATCTCAACGGCGCGTGGATGCATCACCCGGGCTCCGGCGGAGGCGAGCTCGAGCATCTCGTCGTAGTCGATCGTCGGTATCACCCGCGCGTTGGGAACGATGCGGGGATCGGCGGTGTGCACGCCAGGGACGTCGGTGAAGATCTCGCAGTGATCGGCG
>PNBE01000093.1 GCA_003135895.1 Candidatus Dormiibacterota bacterium | reverse complement strand
CCAGAGCCGGCGGTGCAACCGGTCTGCGTCCGGCTCAGCCTTCACGCACGCGCGGCGGCGACGAAGTCGGCGAAAAGCCGGCGGGCCCAGTCGCGCTCGAGGTACAGCTCCTCCGGATGGCATTGCAGCCCGACGACGAATCGCCGGCCCGGGTGTTCCACCGCCTCGACGAGGCCGTCATGCGCACGCGCGGTGACCACGAGGTCGCGACCCAGGTCGCGCAGCGCCTGGTGATGCATGCTGTTGACTTCGACGAGCTTGGCACCGGCGATGGTGTGCAGCCGGGAGTCTGGCGTCACGTCGATGTTGTGCGTGAGCTCCCGGCGCGATCCGTCCTGGGAATGGTTGTGCTCGGTCGCGCCCTGCGTGCCGACGTCCTGCCAGAGCGTCCCGCCAAGGGCGACGTTGAGCACCTGCGCGCCTCGGCAGATCGCAAGCACCGGCTTGTCGACCTCGAGTGCCCACTTCGCGAGCAGCATCTCAGCACGGTCGAGATCGCTGTCCACCTCGACCGCGCAGTCGGCGCGCGTCTCCTCGCCGTACAGGGTCGGCTCGACGTCGGGGCCTCCCGGAAGGCACAGGCCGTCGCAGAGGTCGAAGAGCTCGCGCAGCCGTGCCTCGGAGAGCGATGCGCTGATCCCGAGCGGAGTCCCACCGGCGCCCTCCAGCGCATCGAAGTACGCGCGGTTGCGCGCGAGGTCGGCGGGGAGCCCCTTCTCGTACAGCACCCGAAGCGTGATACCGATCAACGGCGATCGTGTCATGGCAAGGCTTTCCTGATGTGCGGCTAGGACGTGAAGCTGAAACGACCGATGTGCAACCAGGGTGACAGTACCCCGGATTCGCCTTCGCCCAGCTCGAGTCGCCGCTCGCGGCTCACCTGCACCACGCCGGCGAGCGCCTCGATGATGCTCTGCGTGAAGCGGAGATCCTTGACCGGTCGCGTGATGCTGCCGTTCTCGATCAGGAACGTCCCCTCGCGAGTCATTCCGGTGATCACGGTGCGCAGCGGATGCACATCGCGCACATACCAGAACCGCGTGATGTAGAGACCACGCGACACCGAGCCGATCATCTCGTGCCACGGAGTGTCGCCGGCGTCCATCGCAACGTGACGGGGCAGCGGTCCCCAGGTGTTCGGCTGCGGCAGCGAATGGCCAGTCGATGTGACGCCGTCCTGCAGGGCGGTCGGCGTGTCATAGACGACGGCCCTGCACACGCCGCGGTCGATCAGCGTCACCGGCTGGGTCGACACCCCCTCGTCATCGAAAGGGAACGGGAACACATCGGGCGTTCGCGCATCGTCGCGGATCGTGATGCTGCCGCTCATGAGCTGCTCGCCGATGCGCATGAAACTCCTGTGCTCCTGCACCGCGAGCGCACTGAATCCGACCCACGCGAGGTGTTCGAGCAGGTCGGTCACCGCATACGGCGAGAGGACGACCTCGTAGTCACCGGGGTCGACCGCCGTCGCGCCCTGGTTGCGCTCGCAGGTGTCCACCACCTCCGCCGCGAGGCCGGCGACATCGAGCGCGTCGATGTCAGCAGAGTGCCGTGATGCGTAGCCGCCGCCGTCGTCGCCACGGGCAACCGACACCAGGCTCGCCTGGGTCGAGGTCGCGGATCTGCGCAGCCCGGCGCTGGTGATGATCGCCGTGGTGGTGGTGGTGGCGCTCAGCGCCCCATAGGCGTTGACACGGTGCGCGGCGGCCGCTTCGGTGATGATCGAGACGAGCTCCGCTCGCTCCTGCGGCGTCGCCGCGGCGGTCGCTTCAGCGAACGCGACCGGGTCGTCGCGATCACCAGGAGTGGGGGCGGGCAGCGGTGACACATCGGACGTGCTGGTTACGCGTCTGCTGTCCTCAGCCGCGGCAAATGCGAGCGCGATTGCACGGTCGTCGTGACCGCGGACCTCGCCGACGCCCGTGCGTCCACCGTCGATCAGCCTCACCCTGATGTGACGGGATCGCTCGGCGACACTCTGGTGGATCTCATTGCCGGCAAAGCGGGTGAGCTCGCTTCGGGTGTCGGCGATGATCACCTCCGCCTCCCCATGCGCGAGCGCGGCAATGGCCCCGTCACCGAGGGCGAGCAGCTCGTCGGCGCTCAACCCGCCGGTTCCACGCGAACATTGCGGAAGCGGCACGGCGCCGCGCCGTGGCCGACATGCATCGATTGCGGTGGCTGGCCCTTGCCGCAGTTGACGACGCCGAACATGTGCCATTCCGCCGGGCCGGCGACCGCGTCGCACGAGCCCCAGAACTCAGGTGTCTGGCCGCTGTAGAGCGGATTGCGCACCAGCCGGGTCCGCTTGCCGTCGACGATCTCCCAGCCGTTCTGGGTGCCGAACTGGAAGTTGAGCCGGCGGTCATCGATGCTCCACGACCGGTTGGTCTCGAGATAGACGCCGTGCTCGGTTGTGGCGATCATCTCCTCGAGGCTCGAGGTTCCCGGCTCGAGGTTGATGTTGGTCATGCGGATGATCGGCAGCCGCGCCCATCCATCCGCGCGCATGGTGCCGTTGCTCACCTGGCCTAACGCCGCGGCGGTCTCGCGCGACGAGAGGTAACCCGTGAAGATGCCCTGGTCCACGAGAACGGAACGTTGTGCCGCCACACCCTCGTCGTCCCAGCCAAAGGTGCCGAGCCCGGGCGCACGCGTGGAGTCGGCGGTCATGGTCACGTGCTCGCTCCCATAGCGGAAGGTCCCGAGCAGGTCGGGTGTCAGGAATGACGTGCCCGCGTACGCAGCCTCATGCCCGAGTACCCGGTCGAGCTCCGTGGGGTGTCCGCACGACTCGTGGACCTGGAGCGCCGCCTGGGTGGCGTCGAGGATCACGGTCATCCTTCCCGCCGGGCACTGAGCAGCGGTCAAGAGCGCGACGGCCTCCTCGGCGATCCGCCCCGCGTTTCCGGGGAGGTCGAATGCCTCGATGGCTTCCCAGCCCGAGCAGACCTGATGGCGACCGAAGCTGTTGGGAAAGCTCCGCGTCTGGACCTCGTCGTCGCTGGTGGCGGTGGCGTCGAGGCCTCCCCCGGATTCGATGATGGTCTGGTCGAGCGCCGCTCCCTCGCTGCTCGCGAAGTGCCGCTGCTCGCGCACGAACTCGAGCGAGCATTCGCGGACCCGGATCTGGGGGAGGTGCGACATGGCTTCGTCGGTTCGCATCAGCAGGTCGACCTTGTTGTCGAGGGAGACCTCGAAGGGGTCGCGACCGAACGGCGTGCGGTACTCGCCCACGAGCGCGGGGGCTGGAGCCAGGTGCACGGGGGTGCGGTTGACGCGCGATGAGGCCTTGGCGATGCGCACGGCGTGGCGGGCGGTCTCCTCGACACTCTCGGCACTGAGATCATCGACCCCGGCGAACCCCCAGGCGCCGCCCGCGATCACCCGGATGCCGACGCCCTCATCTTCGAACAGCTCCACGGAGGCGACCACCCCGTTCTTGACGGTGATCCGCTGCACGGTGCGGTTGATGACCCTGCAATCGGCATACGACGCACCCGCAGCGGACGCGGCGTCGAGTGCTCGCTGGCTGAGGTCACGCACGAGGGCGGAGTATACGGGCCGGTCGCACCGGCGAACGTTCAGCCTAACCGGCGCAGTTTCCGCCGGTGCAGTACCACGCGGCGGTGGCGAAGTCGGGGACAAGATCGTTTTGCACAACCCCGTACAGGCTCGATGAATACGTGTTGACGATCACCCGCTGATAGAGCGGGACAGCTGGCAGCAGGGCAGCGAGTCGTTGATCCGCGAGCGCATAGTCGTGCGCTCGCGCGATGAGATCGGCGCTGCTGCGGGCACGATCCAGGTCGGCGTCGAGCTGGGAGTCATTGAGCCCGCTGAAGTTCATGCCGACCCCGAGGGTCGCGCTCGACGGTATCGCGTCCTCGTTCAGACAGGCACCGCCGCAATCACCGTGCCAGCTCGACGAGTACGTATCCGGCTCCCCGGGAAGCCCGAGGCTCATGGTGAAGAGCGCCATGTCGAAGGCGTGCGTCGCCAGCGGGCCGCCATCCCTGAACGCTCCGAAGAACGCCGCGGCGGGAACGTTGGGCTGGAAGGCGGCCGGCACGTTGATGCCGATCTTGGCCAGATCAGTCCGGATCATCGACTCCACGGTGACCCGCACCGGGTCGTCGCTGGTGGTTCCGACATTGACGACGATGCACGTTCCGTCCTTGGCGGCACGAAAGTCCTGGCCGTCAGGTGCGGCGCCGCATTTGGTGGAACGAACGTCGCCGGCCGCGTCGAGCATCGCATTCGCCGAGACAGGGTCGAAGCCGGATGCGGTGACGCCGGCGCTGTCGAGATAGCTCGCTCCGAGATTCATCCATGAATCCGCGGGCACGGTGGTGACTCCGGGCGCGACCGCCTTGACGATCGCCTGCCTGTCGATCCCGAGCAGGATCGCCTTGCGGATGGTCGCGTTCGCGGTGTCCTCGTTCTCCTCAGCCAGCGGGTTGTCGCACAGCCCTCCGTCCGCCGCGCAGAGGTTGAACATGAGCACCTCGGCTCCCGATCCCGCCACCGGGGCGACGGTGAACGGCGCAGTGTGCGCATGGACCGCAGCCTGCAGCGCGGGCAGCGCCGCCAGTCCGAGGTTCAGTCCGACCTCGACGGCGCCGGAGCGCACGTCCTTCTCCTCGGTCGCGAGGTCGGGCTCGATCCTGAACACGATCTTGTCGAGATGCGCGAGCCCCGTCTGATTCCAGTAGTCGGGATTGCGCACCAGCACCACCTGGGATCCCGGGGTATCGCTCGACATCACGAAAGGTCCAGTACCGTCGAGCACAGTGCTGAGCGTTGCGGTGCCCTTGAACGCCCGCGTGTTGCCGGATCCCCTGGTGAGGTCGAAGCTGGTCACGCTCGTGTCGAGGTTGCCGTGGGCGGCGAGGAGGGGGTCGAGCACCGCGGCGGGCAGGATCCCGTCGACCCCGCTGCCGAGGGCGAGATAGGGACCGTACTGGGACTTGAAGTCGACGACCGCTGTGGAGCGGTCCAGCTCGGTGCACTTGATCACCTGGTTCCAGCCGGTCGTGGACGCCAGTGGCGTCGGGCTGGGTTTGCCCAGCGCGCCGTACGCGAGCCAGTGGAACTGGAAGGTGTCGCACACGTCGTGCGACGTCAGGTCACTGCCGTCATGCCAGCGGACTCCCTGCCTGAGGTGCCAGGTCACGCACATCGCGGCGGCGGAGTCGGCGCAACCGCGCGTCTGGACACCGCCGCCGGCCACGGTCGGGATCGCCGTCGCAAGGTCGGGGCTCCAGTAGTCCGCTTCCGAGGTCGAGCTTGAGGTTGCGGCAGCCGATCGGTACCAGAGGAGTCCCTCCTCCACCGGCGCCGCGATGATGTCCGCAAACTGCAGGTGACCCGAGATTCCGGCGTCGAGGAGGGTCGAGGGCGCCTGCCAGACCCCGACCGTCAGGGTTCCGCCCTGGGCGGCGGTGCCACCAGGAATGCTGGTTGGCGATTTCGTGGGGGGCGATGACGTGCAGCCGGCCAGCAGGACGGCCAGAAGTGTCACGAGCGGCGTCGTGAGACGCTTTGACTTGTGGGTCGGGGGCCTGGGTCGAGAGGCCGCGATGGACACGAGCGTGCATTGTGCCCCGCCCGTATAGTGGAACCGGAGTGGTCGATGGCCTAATGGGGATATTCGCGGCAACGGCGGGATCTGGAGACATGTCATGAGGATCGGCCGCGGGAGGCCTCCGCGCAGGCGCGACCCAAGACGTCGTTTTCGCAATCGTCTGCTCGTGGGCATGGTGGGAGTGGCCCTGCTGCCGCTCGTCGCCTTCGCCGTGCTGGCCGTGTTCGAGCTCGACACTGTCGCGAAGAACACCGCCAACGCCACCGAGACGGCGATCCTGCAGCATCAGCAGACCCAGGCGGATACGGCGCTCGACAACCGCGCCTCCTCGCTCGACTCAGGCATGGCCGAGCTCGACGCCGCGCTTCAGGACGGCTTGGGTACCGCGATGACCAAGGCGCTCGCCGCGACCCCCGCGAATGCGCCCCTGCCGGCTGCGGGGCTCACGCCGATGGGGGGGACGGTCAGGACGATATCCGACGGCCCGAGCACCCTGATCCTGCCTGCGGCTGCGACAACCGACGGCCGCTTTGCCAAGGCGAGCGCGGACAACTCAGTGGCCACGCAGGTGGCGGCGATGTTCAGGCGCAACTCGGCGATCAGCTCGGTGTGGATCCTGGACGCGAAAACCGGGGCGCTGCGTGCTTACCCGGCGTTCGCCCTGAGCCACCCCTACGACCCGGTTGCCCGCGCGAGCGACCTGTTGACG
Organism: Candidatus Dormiibacterota bacterium; assembly: GCA_003135895.1. Taxonomy (GTDB): domain Bacteria; phylum Chloroflexota; class Dormibacteria; order Aeolococcales; family Aeolococcaceae; genus Palsa-851. Next base: position 5,678 of record PNBE01000093.1, on the reverse strand, counting down.
AGCGGGATCGCGGCGGCCAGCGCACCGAATGTCTGGATCCAGCAGAGCGCTCCCGGGCGGAATGCGGACGGACCGTTCTGGACGGACCCCTATTCGCTCCTCGAGGACGGGACGATCGGCGTAAGCGCCTGGTACCAGGATCCCGCGTCCATCCAGGTCGGATTCGACGTGTCGGTGACCAAGCTCCTCGGGGCGACGCTCGACACCGCCGGTCCGGCAAACGTCGACCCGCTGGTCATCAGCGCCACCGGAACACTCCTGTATCGCTCTCCGCTGGCATCCGCGGCGTTTCCGGGCGTCACAGTCGGTGCCCCGGTCGTGCCCCCGAGCGGCTTCCTGAAGCAGTTGCGCCACCTGGAGGCGACCGGCGCAACCCCCGACTCGCCCATCACTGCGACCTTCGGCACGGTGAAGACTGACGTGTTCACGGCTCCCGTCTACAGTGCCCACTGGATCATCGTCAACCCGGTGCCGGTGAGCTCGCTCGAGCCGAACCTGAGCGCGCTCACCCTCGGCGTCAACGACAGCGTGCACCGCCTGTTCCCGGTGACCGTGCTCCCAGTCCTCATCCTGCTGGTCGGACTGGCGTTCATCGCCACCACCCTGCTGTCGCGACGGATGTATCTCCCGGTGCAGGCGCTCACCGACCACGCCGTGCTCGAGGAGCGCACCCGTCTCGCGAGGGAGATCCACGACACGCTGGCGCAACAGTTGACCGGCATCGTCCTGGAGCTCGAGGCCGCCGACACCCTCTTGCATCGCGGCTCGGAGGGGCGCGCGCGATCATCGGTGGAGACGGCGCGCGAGCTCGCTCGAGCGGCGCTCCAGGAGGCACGCCGATCGGTCTGGAACCTCCGTCCCGCGCCGCTATCGGCCACCGGCCTCGTCGCCGCGATCGGCCATGAGGTCGAAGCCTGGGAGGAACGCACCGGCATCCCCGCACGGTTCAGGGCCCGCGCCGTCCCGCACCATCCTCCACTGTCGCCGACCGCCGAGGTGGCGCTGCTCCGCATCGGGCAGGAGGCGCTCTCGAACGCCGCCCGTCATGGCAAGCCCGAGCACGTGGATGTCGAGTTGCGCGCGCAGGCCCAGGAGCTGATCCTCTCGATCCGCGACGACGGCGTCGGATTCGATCCCTCGGCGACCGCGCCGCGCGAGGACTGCTTCGGACTCGACGGCATGGCCGAACGGGCGCGCAGTGCCGGTGGCACCCTCACAGTGGTGAGCACACCGGGTCACGGGACCACGGTGACCACCAGGCTTCCCTTCACCGAGGCCGTGCCTGAAGCGGTCAGCGCGTGATCAGCGTGCTCGTGGCCGACGACCATCCGGTGGTTCGAGACGGTCTCTGCACGATGCTCGAGCTCGAGCCGGACATCAAGGTGGTGGGCAGGGCGTCCGACGGCGTCGAGGCGGTCGAACAGGCGCGCCGGACCCACCCCGACGTGATCCTCCTCGATGTCCAGATGCCGATCATGGACGGCATCGAGGCCCTCCGAAAGATCCGCGCGCGCGACCCCGAGGCTCGAGTGATCGTCCTCACCACGTATCGCAACGAGGACTACATCTTTCCCTCGCTGAAGGCCGGCGCGCTCGGCTATCTCCTCAAGGACGCGACCCGCGAAGAGCTCGCCGGGGCCATCCGGGCGGTCGCCGCCGGAGAGTCGCTCCTCGATCCGCAACTGGTCACGGCCGCCGCCGAGCACATGCCCTCGATCACCCGGCGCGAACGCGATGTGCTGCGGCTCATGGCCGACGGCAAGAACAACGCCGAGATCGCCGTGCTCCTCTTCCTCAGCGAGAACACTGTGAAGACGCACGTGAGCAACATCCTCGAGAAGCTCGGCTGCAAGGATCGGGCCGCAGCGGTGCTGCTGGCCTGGAGACGCCACATCATCTAAGCCCCAATAGACTGTCCCAGCAATGGAATCGGTCGGCGTCGGCTTGCTCGGGCTCGGGACGGTGGGGACCGCGGTCGCCAGGCGCCTCATCGGGGAGTGGGAATTGCTCGGCGAGCGCGCCGGTGCGACGCCGGTATTGCGCTGCATCGCGGTGCGCGACGTCGCTCGATCCCGGGGCATCGATCTGAAGAACGCCCGGCTCGTCGGCGACCCCCACGCGGTGCTCGCCGACCCGGCCGTCGCCATCGTCGTGGAGGCCATGGGTGGGACCGACCCCGCCACCGCGCTGATCGAGTCCGCCCTGCGTGCAGGCAAGACCGTGGTGACCGCCAACAAGGCGGTGATCGCCGCGTCGGGCCCTCACCTCAGCGCCCTTGCCGCCGAGCATGGTGCCCATCTGTATTTTGAAGCGAGCGTGGGCGCGGGGCTGCCGATCGTCGGGCTCCTCCGCGGGAGCCTGCTCGGTGACCGCATCACCGCGCTCGACTGCGTGATCAACGGCACCACCAACGTCATCCTCACGCAGATGCGCGGCGCAGGTGTCAGCTTCGAGCGCGCGCTCGAAGATGCGCAGCGTCGCGGCTTCGCGGAAGCGGATCCATCGCTCGACATCGACGGCTGGGATGCCGTGCACAAGCTCGTGATCCTCGCCTGGCTCGCCCTGGGTGGATACCTGCCACCCGAGCAGGTGGATCGCGTCGGGATCCGCGACGTGGCCGGAAACGACGTCGCCGCGCTCGCCGAGCTCGGCTACCGGGTACGCCTTCTCGCCCATGCCGAGCGCGCCGGCAACGGTGCGATCCACCTGCGCGTGCGGCCGACCGCAGTCGGCACAGGTCACCTCCTCCATGACGTCGATGATGCTGACAACGCTGTCATCATCTCGAGCGACCTCGCCGGGACCGTGATGCTGCGTGGGCTCGGCGCCGGGGGCGCGTCAACCGCGAGCGCTGTGGTCAGCGACCTGGTCACCGCGATACGCGAGCGCGGCCTGCCCAGCACCGTCAACGCCGCAATGCCTCGCGAACCAATATTGCTGGGCGATGAAGATGTGGAGGTCGCCGGGTACGTGCATGTCCGCCTCTCCACCGAAGCGGACGCGCGTGCTCTCGTGCTCCAGGCGCTCGAGGACCGCGGACTCCCGGTTGATGCGGCCGTCGACCTGTCCGGCTCCGAGTTGATCGTGCTCACCGGCATGGCGCCGCGCGCCGTCCATGACCGCGCCCTGGAGACGCTCGACACGCTCACGTCGGTCGATCAGATTCTCGGCGCCCTCGACCGGGTCGAGGCATAGGCGGCGCCGCGTGACCACCCGCGCTCAGGGCGTCATCGCCCGCTGGGGCGATCGCCTCGCGCTCCCGGCCATGGCGCCGCGGATCAGCCTCGGCGAGGGCGGTACGCCATGCGTGGAGTCGCTGACCATCGGGCCGTCGCTGGGCCTCGCCTCGCTGCATTTCAAGCTCGAGGGGTTGAATCCCACCGGCTCGTTCAAGGACCGCGGCATGGTGGTTGCGGTCGCCAACGCGCTGCATGAGGGCAGCCGGGCGATCATCTGCGCGTCGACAGGGAATACCAGCGCATCGGCGGCCGCCTACGGTGGGCGCTTCGGCCTGCGGACTGTGGTGGTCGTGCCTCGCGGGCACATCGCCTCCGGCAAGCTGGTGCAGGCGCGGGTCCACGGCGCAACCGTGGTGAGCGTCAACGGGGGATTCGACCTCGCACTCCGGATCGTTCGCGAGCTGTGCGAACGCCACCCGGTCACGCTGGTCAACAGCCTGAACCCGAACCGGATCGAGGGTCAGAAGACCGCCGCGTTCGAGATCGTGGACGAGCTCGGGGACGCCCCCGACGTGCTGGCGCTCCCAGTCGGCAACGCCGGCAACATCACCGCCTACTGGCGCGGCTTCCGCGAGGACCACCGCGACGGGCGGTCGACCAGGTTGCCGCGGATGTTCGGCGGTCAGGCATCTGGGGCCGCGCCGCTCGTCCTGGGACGGCCGGTCGATGACCCCCAGACTGTGGCCACGGCGATCCGCATCGGCAACCCGGCGTCCTGGCAGGGAGCGGTCGACGCTCGCGACCAGTCCGAGGGGATGATCGCCTCAGTCGGGGATGACGCGATCCTCGACGCGCAGCGGCGGCTGGCGCGCCTCGAGGGGATCTTCTGCGAGCCGGCGTCGGCCGCGTCGCTGGCCGTGCTCGAGCGCGCCGTCGCCGAGGGTGCCGTGGCGCCGGGCACGCACGCGGTCTGTGTCCTCACCGGCAACGGGTTGAAGGATCCGGGCGCGGTGGAGGCCGCGCTGACGCCCATCGTCGAGATCTCGTCGAATGCGGGCGCGCTGGCGCACGCGATCGGGCTCTGATCGGATGCGCGTCCGCGTCGCCGTCCCTGCGAGCGTTGCCAACCTCGGCCCGGGGTTCGACATCCTGGCGCTGGCGCTCCATCTGCAGAACACCGTGCTCGCCGAGGAGCGCCCCGGAGATCTCACTATCGACCCGAGTCCGGGCGCACCCGCCGAGTTGCAGGATCCGGAGCAGAACCTGGTCACTCGGGCGTATACGCTCACGTGCGCCGAGCTGGGTGTCCCCGCGACCGGCGTGCACTTCACGTGCGAGAACCGGATCCCGATCGGTCGAGGCATGGGGTCGAGCGCCGCAGCGGCGCTGGCCGGAGTGCTGATCGCATCCGCGTTGCACCACGCGCCCTGGGATGAGAACGATGTGCTCGACCGCGCCGAGGGCCTGGAGGGCCATCGCGACAACGTCGCCGCGGCGCTGCTCGGCGGGCTCGCCATCTGCTCCCCCGGTGTCCCTGCGGTCCAGCTGGCGGTGTCCGACGAGCTTCGCGCCGTCCTGTTCATTCCCGAGCGCCCCTTCGCCACCGTCGAGGCGCGCAAGGTGGTGCCCGCCCAGTTCAGCCGCAGTGACGCGATCTTCAACGCCAGCCGATGTGCTCTCCTGGTTCGCGCCCTTGCTCTCGGTGACCATGCCGGACTCCGCGTGGCGATGCAGGATCGATGGCATCAGGACGCCCGATTCGCGCTCATGCCGGGCACAGAGGCGATCGTGGACGCGGCGATCGATGCCGGCGCGTCCGGCGCGGCGCTGGCGGGGGCAGGTCCGTCGGTGATCGCGCTCACGCCCCTCGCCATGGACGCGATCGCGGACGCGATGGCCCTGGCCGCGCTGGCTGCGGGCGTGCCGGGGGACGTGACCGTGCTGCCGGTTCAGAACTACGGCACCCGGGTGGACGTCTCCGCATGACCCGTGTCGTCCAGAAGTACGGCGGATCGAGCGTCGCGACGCCGATCAAGCTGCGCCGGGTCGCCCGCCGGATCCGCGAGTCGCTGGACGCGGGCGCCGAGATCGTCGTGGTGGTCAGCGCCATGGGAGACACCACCGACGAGCTGATCGCGCTCGCCCACCGCGTCACCGGCGACCCGCCGTCGCGCGAGATGGACATGCTGCTGAGCAGCGGGGAGACGATCACGGCGCCGCTGCTCGCCATGGCACTGCACGCCGGAGGGACGCCGGCGATCTCGCTCACCGGCGCGCAGGCGGGTATCCGGACCAGCCGTGCACACCGCACCGCGCGGATCGTCGACATCGTCCCGCAGCGCGTGCTCGACGAGCTCGAACGCGGCAATGTCGTGGTGGTCGCGGGTTTCCAGGGCGCGACCGAGGACATGGACGTCACCACCCTCGGCCGCGGCGGCTCCGACACAACCGCCGTCGCCCTGGCGGTGGCGATCCGCGCCGATCACTGCGAGATCTTCA
>PNBE01000111.1 GCA_003135895.1 Candidatus Dormiibacterota bacterium | reverse complement strand
ACCTGCGCCGACTCGAGCTTTGCGATCGACTCCTGGGTCGCCGGGTCGAAGGCGCGCAGGTCCTCGACATCGTCGCCGAACCACTCCGCCCGCCAGGGACGCGCGCGGTCAACGCCGAACACATCGACGATACCGCCGCGGACCGCGAAGTCCCCAGGCACCGAGACGGCGCTTTCGCGCCGGTAGCCGAGCTCCACCAGGCGGCTGATGAGCCCGTCCCGAGGGAGCCGCGCGCCCCGCTTCACCTCGGTCAAGCCCGCCTCGACGACGCGGCGGGACAGCGTCGGCCGCAGCAGACCGCGGGGTGAGGCGATCACCAGGAGCGGTTCGGCGCGCGCGTGCAGGCGCATCAGCGTGGCCAGCCGCGCCCGGGTCACCTCCTCTGACGGAGGAACCCTGTCGAACGGCGGGGTGTCACCCGCGGGAAAGATCGCAGCACCGGTCCCGCCATCCCAGACCAGCGAGTCGGCAAAGACGCGCTCCGACTCGGCGGCGACGACCAGGACCGTCCGAGCGGTCTTCTCGCGCAGCCACCACGCAATCAGGCTGACCGCACCGGAGGGAACCCCCGCGACGATCCCACCGCGAGCATCGCCCAGCTGGGCAAGCTCCGGCAACGCATCAAGGCGTTCTCGGAGCGTGGCCGACGCCACCGCGGTCGAGGTGCGGCGAGGGTCAGTCCGTGCCGGCACGGTTCCAGACGTTCATTGCCGCCGCGAGCCCGTCGCGCATGATCGCCACAGCCATGTCGGCGGCCCGCGCGATTGCCGCCTGTGCCTTGGGACGCTCCTCGGGAAGGAAGGGGTCGAGCACGTGCTCGATGAGGTCGTTGCTGTCGCCCTCTCGACCGATGCCGATTCGGATTCGGGGAAAGGCATCCGTGCGCCAGGAGTCGATGAGCGACTGGACCCCGCGATGGCCGGCGGCGCTGCCGCCGAGCTTGATCTTCACGCGTCCGAGGGGGAAGTCCGCCTCGTCGTGGATGACGATGACGTCGGCCGGCAGGATGCCGTGCTTGCTGGTCAGCTGTGCAGCCGCCTTGCCGCTGAGGTTCATGAAGGTGTGCGGGCGAGCCGTGAGGACGTCATAACCCTCGATGGTTCCCTCGCGCACGCGCGCCAATCCCGCGCGACGCTCGCGGCCGAATTTGCCGCGGCGCTCGAGCTCGTCAAGGCACATCCACCCGACATTGTGCCGGGTACGGGCGTATTCGCCTCCCGGGTTGCCAAGGCCGATGACCAGCTGGGTCACGACCGCCCGGCGAGCTCGTCGGTCTCGAGCTCGGGGACATCGGCGCCGGGCAGCAGCACCCGGGTTGCGGCGGTCATCGCCGCCGCGGGCGCCGGGAGCGCGTGATCGTGCCCCAGGCAGTGCAGCAATCCGTGCACGGCGAGCAGGCGGAGCTCCGCGACCCCATCTCCGGCCTGGCCGAGGGCGCGTTCCACCGAGATCGCCACGTCGCCGACGCGCGCGCGCTCATTGCCGGGAAACGCGAGCACGTCTGTGGGTGCGTCCGTCCCGAGAAAGCGCAGATTGAGATCTCGCAATTCCTCGTCAGCGGTCAGACGCAGGCATAGGCTCGCCCGCGCGGATACCTCCAACTGATCCCCGCAGGCGCGCATCAGCTGCCCGAGGCGTGCCTCCGCGACAACACGACGTTGCCGCGGGCTGAGGCACGGATCGCGGATGACGCTCACCCGCATGGGCGCAGATGCGTCAGGTGCTCTTGACGCGACGCTTCCGCGCTGCAAGCAGCTTTCGCTTGCGGCGCACGGACGGCTTCTCGTAGTGCTCGCGTCTGCGAACCTCGGAGAGGATGCCGTTCTGCTTGATCTTCTTGTTGAACCGTCGTAGCGCGCTCTCAAAGGTCTCGCCTTCGCGGACCTTCACTTCCGACACGGTCGGAATCACCTCCTTTCGGCTGGACCCGCGCATCAATAGCGCGGACCCTGAATTCTACCTTGAGTCCTCAGTACCAAGGAGTGCCGCCACCAGTTCCGTCATGACCGTCCCGGCACGCCCCGAGAGAATCAGGCTGGCCATCCCGTCCAGGTCGGTGACCCCCTCATTGACGATCACCAGCCTCCCTCCGTGCCGGACCGCCTCGGCCGGCACCGCCGCTGCGGGCCAGACCGACAGGGTCGATCCGACCGTGAGGCAGACGTCGCAGCGGCGTGCCTCCTCGGTGGCTCGATCCATGTCGGCCGCCACCAGCGCCTGGCCGAAGCTGATCGTCGCGGTCTTGAGGAGGCCGCCGCAGAGCTCGCAGTGCGGGTCCTCGTCGCCCTCACGCACTCGGTCGAGGGCGACCTCGATGGGCATCCGCCGGCGGCAGTCAAGGCACATCGCCTCAGACGACGTTCCATGCAGCTCGATGACGTTCACGGTGCCCGCCTTCTGATGGAGGCCGTCGATGTTCTGGGTCACGATGACCGGGGCGAGCCCCGCGCGTTGGAGCCGAGTGACCGCCAGGTGCGCGGCGTTCGGCTGCGCACTCGAGAACCGCCCCTCCAGGCGAGCGCGCCAGCGCTCGACCCGCACCGAGCGATCACTGATGTAGCTGTCGATCGTGTAGCGCTGCGGGTCGGTTGTCTTCCAGACGCCGTTCGGGCCGCGAAAGTCGGGGATCCCCGACTCGGTCGAGATGCCGGCACCGGTGAAGACGAGGATGCGCCGGGCATGGCGCAGCCATGTCAGCGCCTCCGCGAGCCCCGGCGTGGGCTCGCCATTGAGGTCGGGCTCCGGCCTGCCGGCTGCCATCGGACCTGGCTCCATCCTCGAATTCTCCACCCAGTGCGACAGCCTGCTGTCGTCGTGTCAGCCCAGAATCGTTCTCGATGACCGGTACAGCGCTCTCGGACGCCCCGCCCGCCGCCGCCCTCGACGAGGAGCAGCGCATCGCTGTCGAGCATGGCGACGGCCCCTGCCTCGTGATCGCAGGACCCGGCAGTGGCAAGACCCGCATCATCGTCGAGCGATTCCACCGTCTTTCCGCCCTCGGCATCGGAGCGGGCACGCAGCTCGTACTCACGTACACGCGCAAAGCCGCGGACGAGATGCGAGCGCGCGTCGAGAGAGCCCACGGATCGTTCGGCGATGATGCGCCGCTCACGAATTACCACTCGTTCGGACTGCGAGTCGTGCGCGAATGGGGCTGGCTGCTCGGCATTTCCCCGGTGCTCCGCATCGCCGATGCGGCCGAGCGCTGGCTGCACGTGGAGGCCGTCCTCGATGAGCTGCGGCCACCCTTGTTGTGGAACCCATTGCGCCCACACGACCTCATGGATCCACTGCTGGAGGTCATCGGTACGGCGAAGCAGGAGTTGGTCACCCCGGATGCCTACGCGACGTGGGCGGCCGCGCGTCTCGAGCGTTGCGATGACCCGGTCGCACAGATCGTCCTCGAGCGCCACCAGGACGTCGCGCGCGTGTATGCGCGACTCGACGAGCGCTACCGGCGCGCGGGAGTCTTCGACTTCGACGACTGCATCCTCTACGCGGAGCGGCTGATCCGCGAGCACCCGGCGGTGCGCAGCGCGGTCGCGGATCGCATCAGCCACGTGATGGTCGACGAGTACCAGGACACCAACTACGCGCAGGCGAAGCTGGTCGAGACACTCGTCGCCGCGCACCGCAACCTGTTCGTCGTGGCCGACGACGACCAGTCCATCTACAAGTTCCGCGGCGCGAGCCGTGCCAACCTCGACCGCTTCACGCGCGAGTACCCGGAGCATCGCCAGCTCGTGCTCACACACAATTACCGGAGCAGCGACCAGATCGTCGAAGCGTCGCGCGCAGTGATCGCCGTTGCCAGTCCGGCGACCCGCATTGAAAAGCGGTTGATCGCCGATCGAGGACCCGGCGCGGCGGTCGAGGTGTGGCGCGCTCCCGAGGAGCGCAGCGAGGCGATGGCGGTGGCCCGCGAATGCGCTCGTCTGATCGCCGCGGGAATGCGGCCCGCTGACATCGCGTGGCTTTTCCGCCAGCACATCGACATGCAGCCCGCGATGCGCGCGCTCCGTCAATGCGGTGTCCCCTACCAGGTCGCNNGATCCCGACGATTCCCAGGCGGTGTTGCGTTGCCTCACGCTCCCCGGCTGGGGCGTCACCACCGCCGGTCGTGTTGCCCTGGTGCGCGCGGCCCACCACCACGACGTGCCCCTGGTGACGCTCATCGCCGATTCGGCGGTCGAGGATCTGGACGGCGTGGACCTCGCCGCGGCACAGCGGTGTGTTCAGGATATTCATGAGCTGCACGCCGCATCGCTGCGTGAAGACGTGCGCGACCTCTTTCAACTGGCACTCGAGGCGAGCGGGTTTCTCGGCATCATCGACGAACAGTCCGGCGTTGCCAGGCTGCAGATGGGCGCGAATCTCAACAAGCTCGGTGAGCTGCTCGAGACGTTTGCCGACTGGAGTGATGACCGGCGCGTCAGCACTGCGCTGCGCTACCTCGGTGTGCTCCGGGACAGCCGCGAGGGAGGCGAGCTCCCGAGCATCGAGGCGATCGAGGACGGTGTCGTCCTGCTCACCGCCCACGGATCGAAGGGACTCGAGTGGCCGGTTGTGTTTCTCTCGCGGTGCACCGAGCGACGCTGGCAGGGTCGCACCAGGTCATCGTCGGATCTGCAGCTCCCCGATGACCTCGTCCCGGAACCGCCGCCGCCGGGCGATGTGGCGGTCGATGAGGAACGCCGGCTGTTCTACGTGGCGTCGACGCGTGCGCGAGACCGGCTCGTATACACGTGGGCGCGCTCCTACCCGCAGCCGTCGAGTGAGGAGTCGTGCACGCCGTTCCTCACCATGGCGATGTCGCTCCGCGGCGGCTCGGTACTGTCGAAGGAGTTGCCGGCAGACAGCACGGTGGCGGTCCGGGCTCAACGTCCGTCGGGGGCTCCGGTGCTCCAGCGCCTCTCCATCGCCGTGTCCGACCTCGGCGTCTTCAGGAGTTGCCCGCGCCGCTACAACTACCTGCGCCGCTGGCATCTCCCGGTCCGACCTGACGCGCGGAGCTGGTACGGGACGATGATCCATGAGGTGCTGCGTTCGGCCGCAACCCGGCGCATGGCCGGTGAGGCCGTCAACGCCGACGTCGTCGCGTCGATGTGGCAGGCCGCGTGGGAGCAGTCCCGGGGGCCGAAGGGACGTCACGCCGAGCTGCGCGCGCACGGAGAAGCCCAGTTGCGCGGCTACCTCGAGTCACCCGGTTGGATCGACACGACCATCGACCAGGTCGAAGAGCCGGTGACGATCAGCCTCGATCACGCCGATGCCGCAGGCCGTTTCGACCGCGTCGACAGGCGTACCGACGGGATTCCCACGGTCGTCGACTACAAGACCGGCCGCCCCAAAGAGGAGGCCGCCCTGCGCGCTGACCTGCAATTGCGTGCCTACGCGGTTGCTCTCGCCCAGCGCGAGCAGACCGATGAGGTCGCGGTCGAATTCCACTACCTCCAGGGGGCGGTCACTCGCGTGATCGCTGACAAGGGATTCCTGCGCAAGGCGCACGGTCACCTGTCGGCGACGGCACGCGAGCTGGCGCTGGCGTCGAGTACTGGGTCCTTTCCTCCCAAGCCCTCACGGTGGCAGTGTCAGCGCTGCGATTTCCGCACCGTGTGTGACGAGGGCCGCGCGGCGTTGCTCGCCGGCTGACCGGCTGCGCCGACCCGCGAGGCTCTGTCAGCCGCAGACGGCCACGCCTCCATACTGCATGCCGTGAGCGAGGTTCCGGGCGACTCGACGGACCTGATCGAGCCGGCACTCGAGTGGATGATCTCATCGGCCAGGGATGGTGAAAGAGGTTCGCTTGCCTGGCCGGAGCAGCGGTCTGATGCCCAGCCCGCCGCGTCGCTGTACATGGGGACGGCCGGCGTCGTCGTCACCCTGCTCGAGGCCCACCATACATTGCGCGTGGAACGCTATGCGGAGCTCGCCGAGCGCGGCGCTCGATGGTTGGCGCTGCAGCTGGACGACGAGGAGTCGGGGCTGTACCTCGGTCTCACCGGAACCGCCTTCGCATTGTTCGCGGTGGAACAAGCGCTGGGCGACGCGGAGGCCGGCAAAGCGTCGCGACACGCTCTCGATATCGTCCGATCCCGGTTCGACGGTCGGCGCTGGAATGTGTTCACGGAACTGCTCTACGGTCATGCGGGGATTGCGCTCGGGGCGCTCGCCGCGGGCGACCTCGACCTCGCCGTGCTCGCGAGCGACGCGTTGGCCTCGCTGGCTGAACCGACCGACGCGGGAGTGCACTGGACGGTATGGGAAGGCCTCGGCAGCCGTTTGCACAACATGGCGCACGGCACCGTGGGGATCGCCTATGCGCTCGCGGCAGTCGGCAACGCGGCCGGCCGCACGGATCTTGTCGAGCTCGCTCGGGCGGCGACGCGGGATGTGCTCAGCCTGTCCGAGGATGACGGCGGCGACGGGTTCATCGTGCACCACTCGGATCCACAACTCGAGGGATCGGAGCGCTACTCCTTCGGGTGGTGTCATGGACCCACCGGCGATGCGCAGCTGTTCCGGTTGCTTGGCCAGTTGCAGCCGGAGGCGGGCTGGGACGACCTGGTCAGACGATGCTGGCGAACGGTCACACATTCCGGTATCCCGCAACGCGTCCGGCCGGGGTTCTGGGACAACAGCGGTCATTGCTGCGGCACCGCCGGGGTCCTTGCTCTGGCACTCGACCTCTGCAGCGACGGCGTCGCCGGCCTCGACTTCGCCGACACGCTGGTGGCGGACCTGCAGCTGCGCGCGACCGTTGATGCAAACGGCGCGCGCTGGTCGAATGTGGAATTTCGCAACCAACCGCCGGAGCTGGCACCGCAGCCGGGATGGGCCCACGGGAACGCGGGGATCATCCGCGAGCTGCTCCGCTACTCCGGCACGGTACACGGCGTTCCGCCCGCGTATCGCGTTCCCTGGCCAGATCAACCGGTTCGGTAGTGCATATGAACGCAACGGTCCGAGCCATGCGTCCATATCCCCGAGATGCAACGCTCCTCCTGTATGCAGGAGCTGCCGCCTGCCTCATCGCAATCCACCTCGCAACCAACAACGTCCTCGGATTCCACATCGACGAGCTCTACTACCTGGCGAGCGGGCGGCACGCCGCTTTCGGCTATGTCGACTTCCCGCCCATCGTTCCTCTCCTTGGCCGGCTCGAGACCGCCCTTCTGGGAGTCACTCCGTGGACCCTGCGCTTGCTTCCGGCACTCCTCGGCGGAGTCAACGTGATCCTCTGCGGGGCCTACGTCCGCAAGCTCGGTGGCTCATTGNNTGGATGCTGTCGCTCTACTGGTTTCTCTCCATCGTCATCGATCGAAAGCCGCGCGTGTGGATCCTGCTCGGCATCACGCTCGGCATCGGTCTCGAGATCAAGTACCTCATCCTGCCGCTCATCCTCGGCATCGGCATGGCGACCCTCCTCACGCCATCGGTGCGACAGGATCTTCGGACCCGGTATCCCTGGATCGGCGGGTTGCTGATGTTCGTCATCTGGACGCCGAATGTCGTGTGGCAGGTCACCAACGGACTTCCGACCGTCATGTACATCTCCAACCACCAGGGAGACATCCAATCCGGAGGAGGAGTTGTCAACTTCCTCGTCTTCTTCCTGGTCCTCCTATTCCTGCTGACGCCGCTGTGGATCGCCGGCTTCATCACGCTCTTCCGCACTCCGAGTCTTCGCCCAATCGGGATCGCGTGTGCCACGCCGATGGTGGTCTATCTCTTCGTCGGGAAGTACTACTACCCGGGGCCGACCATCCCCATCGTCATGGCCGCTGGCCTCATTGCCCTTTCGCATGTCAGGCGTCCGCGGCTTCGATCAGCGCTTGCAACTGCCGCCGTCGTCGCGAGTCTCCTCGATTTCGTCGCCCTGATGAAGATCACTGTCCCGACCACGCCGGCAGATCGCTTGCATGCGACCGGCCTTGACACTCAGGATTCGGATCTTGCTGCCACCGTCGGGTGGCCGCAGATCACCCATCAGCTGACGGCGATCTATCAGGCACTCGCTTCCTCAGAGCGCGCCACCACGGTCATCGTCTCGTCGGATTACGGCGTCGCGGGTGCGCTGCAAGTCTTTGGGAACCCGAAGCTCCTCCCTGCGAGCTTCAGTCCTCAGTTGAGCGACTGGTACTGGCTTCCACCCCATCTGGTGGCAACTGACGCGCTGATGGTCGGATATGCACCATCCGAC
>PNBE01000023.1 GCA_003135895.1 Candidatus Dormiibacterota bacterium | reverse complement strand
CCGAAGACGGTCAGGAACATCGCTGGCTTGGTGTCCTCAGCATTTGTGCGCGCGATCAAGTGGGGACTGGCCACCATAAATCCTGTGACCCACAGCGATCTCCCGAAGGTGAGGAAGCGCTTCGGAATGGCGCTGCTCCCGTCGGAGCAGGATCGCCTGGCCCAGTGTGCAACCGGCCCATGGNNGATGTGGCGGCAGCGAGCGGCGCACGGCGCGGGGAGGTTTTGGCTCTGCGATGGTCGGACCTCAAAGGCATGACCGTGTTCATTGATCGGTCACTCTGCCAGACCAGGGACGGGCTGGTGTTCAAGAGCACCAAGACCGAGGAGCCTCGCAAAGTGGAGTTGCCGCCGTCGATGGTGGCTTGCCTTGAGGCGCATCGACTGCGTCAGGATGAGTTCCGCCGTCAGTTTGGCCCGGACTATCGCACCGAACTGGACCTGATCTTCGCCAACCCGGATGGATCGCCATTGATGCCTAATTCGATTTCATCAACGGTGTCGCGGCTCTGCCGGCGCCTGGGCCTCCCCAAGGGAGCATCCCTCCACGTCCTGCGACACAGCCACGCGAGCCTCCTGCTGACCGACGGTGTGGACCTTGCGACCGTCTCCGCGCGCCTCGGCCACTCATCCGTGCGCACGACCGCCGACATCTACAGCCACGCGATCCGCGGCAAGGACCACGCGGCCGCCCAGTGTTGGGACGACATCATGCAGCGAGCGCGCGGCGAGACAGAAAAAGCCAAAACTGTAAACTAGAAGTCGCGCGCGCCTAAAAGAGCCGATTCGTAAAACGGGCGTCGTTTTACTTTCGGGGGGCAACTCCCCGTGAAGGGCTTCGTCGATTCGGGCCAGCCCTCCGAGGCCCGGGGCGATCTTGCTGGAGTTAGGATGCACTTCTCGATATCGACGTTACTCCAAGTGCCCCATGAGGAATCACGGAAACACTTCCTCTCCTTCAGCCGCGCGGTCTGGCGCTCCTTCACGGTCACCAATCCACTCCATCGGGCCATGAATCAGACCCGCAATTTCGCGCGGGTCGGCGGAGGCTTTCGTGTGGCAATCGTCGCAGAAATATACCCACTCGGAGAAGAACCGGTCGTCCAGGTTGGAGAACACTCGGGGCCCACCTGCAATCTTCATTAAGTGCGCTCCACCCGATGTTGCGCTCTTGACAAGAAAGTGGGCGCAAATCATGACGATTTCTCCGGCTCGGGGCTGTCGGTCGGTTTGCGTTTTCATTGACGTGACTTCTATGGCCACCAACGGTAATTGGTGGGCCTGTTTCCGCTCTAGGGAGCATACAGCCTCGCACCCGCGGGCGCAATGGGCTTGGGCCGAGCCCCTCTCTAGAGAAGGACCGCGGCGCACGCCGGAGCCCCCGACAAGTCTGCCGCTCAACTCGAAAGACCAGATTTCATGCCATGGCGCAGCAGTTGGTTGGGTTTTCTTCGTGTCTGGAACCGCCTCCGGACCCGCTGAACCGCGTCGACAAACCTTCGACAACTTTCCCGTAGTCCGGTTTCGGCGTAGGATAAGTGCCGGGTGAAGTGACCCGGCCCGGTCGGCATCACCCCTCGCGGGGCAGGCCGCGGGCATCGAGGCGCCCGACCGCGACCAGGATACCGAAGAGGATGGCCTCAGGGCGCGGTGGACAGCCGGGGACGTAGACGTCGACGGGGAGGACCCGGTCGACGCCGCCGGCGCTGGCGTATCCCTCCCCGACGATGCCCCCGGAGGCGGCGCAGGCTCCCACGGCGATCACGACGCGCGGGTCGGGGACGGCCTCGACCGTGCGGCGGACGGCGGTCTCCAGATTGCGCGTGACCGGGCCCGTGACCACGACCCCGTCCGCGTGGCGTGGGGAGGCAACGAAGTCGATGCCGAGGCGACGAACGTCGTACACGGGGTTCAGGAGGGCGGCGAGCTCCCAGTCGCAGGCGTTGCAGGAGCCGGCGTCGAGGTGGCGGAGGTGCAGCGACCGGCCGAGTACCCGGTGGATCTCGGACGAGGCGCGGGCGGCCTCGGCATCCCGGTCGGGTGCTGGTCCCGCCGCCAGGACGGCAGGGTCGTCGGCCACGACCTCGATCCGCAGGTCGTCGCGGCGGTGCGCCGCGAGCTCGAAGTCCCGTCCCATGACGACCGCGTCTGCCCATGGATCCTCGGCACAGCGGCCGCAGAAGACGCACCGCGCGAGGTCGAGAGCGACGTGGCGGCCTTCGGCGTCGAAATGCTCCGAGATCGCACCCGCCGGGCAGACTGAGGGAGGCGGCAGGTGGCTACCGGCGCGTAGCACCGGCGCCCCGCGAAAGCGGTCCGGCGGCACGCTCGGCTCCGCAGGGTAGTGGATCGTGACCACCCCGGTGCGAAGCGCGTTTATGAGAATTCGCAACATGTCAGCGATCTGTGCACGAGTAGCAGAGCTCGAAGCTCTTGTTGACGAGCGGAAAGTCCGGAACGATCGCCGTCTCGGCGGCCAGGGCCACGGCGGGCCAGTTGTGGTAGCTCGGCGACCGGAGGTGGTATCGCTCCACTCGCCCGCCCGGATCGGTGCGAAGCCAGTGGACCGCCTCGCCTCGCGGCGACTCGATGGCCGAAATCCCGATCCGTCCACCCGGCAGCGGCTCTGGGAGGGCTACCTGCAACGGCCCTGGCTCGAGCCGCCGGACGAATTCTCCGATGAGGCGGATCGACTCCCGGGCCTCCAGGGCGCGAACCGTCACGCGGGCCATCGCGTCGCCGCCGTCCGAGACGGTAACAACGTGCAGGTCGGGCGGCTCAGGACCCGCAAACGCTCCATGGGGATGATCCCGCCGCGCATCGCGGTCCACACCACTTGCCCGGGCCGCCACTCCGGCAACCGCGAGGTCCACTGCAGCCTGGTGTTCGAGGACACCGGTATCGTCTAGCCGATCGACCACCGACGGGTTGGCTTCGATCCGCTCCATCAGGCCGTCAAGCCCGGCGAGAGTTTCCTGGATCGTGACGTTGACGGCTAAGAGGACGTCGGCCGGGACATCGAGGTGCACGCCGCCCGGGACCACCAGGCCCCGGAGGAAGCGATTGCCGGTCAGCCGCTCGTTCATCTGCTGGAGCCGCTCCTTCAAACGCGCGCCGGTGGCGGTTCCGTAGTGGAAGGCAGCTCCGGCGCAGATGTTGCCGACGTCGCCGACGTGGTTGTACAGCCGCTCCAGCTCTAGAGCGATGCTCCGGATAAGCCGGGCTCGTGGCGGAGCGTCGACCGCGGCAATCTGTTCGAGCGCCTCGCAGTAGCCCAGGCCGTGCGCGACCGAGCAGACCCCGCAGATACGCTCGGCNNCCGACCGACGTGAAGCGGAAGTGACCCGGCTCGATGATGCCGGCGTGGATCGGGCCAACGGGGATTTCGAAGACGCCCTCGCCCTCCGCGACGAGGTGCGGGAACTCGTCGGCGGGCTCAACCGGGACGCGCCGCGACCCGTCGAAAGACTTACGGAGCGGGAAGACGCCCGGCGGCCATCCGTCGTGAACCACCAGCGGGCGGGGATCGGGATGCCCCACCGGAACGATTCCGAAAAGGTCCTGCATCTCACGCTCGTGCCAGTTCGCGGCAGGCACCGCCGTCGTCAGGGAGGGTACCTCCGGATGCGCCGCATCCACGGAGACCAGCAGCGTCACGAACCGGTCCGGGGCGCCGGGCGTGGTGGGCTCGAAGACGTAGCGAACTTTAAGATCGCCGTCCGGAGTCGCCGTCTCATCGGTTGCGACGACCGTGGCCAGGGCCATCGAGTGCGGTCCGATGAGCGCGGCGGCCGCGGCCGGGAGATCGCCCGTGCGACTGAGGCGCACGGTGAGGTCCGATGGGCGCGGGCCAACACTCGCGTCGATCGAGCCGCTCGCGTATGCCCGCAAGGCGTCCGTGAGGGCACGGTCAGTCATCGGACGATCTCCGTGGCGCGCCGGAGGAGCCCGTCGAAGCTGGCGGGTATGGTGAGTCCGAGCAGGATCATGATTGCGGCGAGCAGCATCATCCCCAGGAGCGGAGACCAAGTCTCGGGCTCGCGGCTGACCGCGGCCGCCGGCTCGCCGAACACCATCGAGCCTACATGGTGGAGCAGGCCGGCAAAGATGATGACGACCATCGCCAGAAAGATCGCGATCGCCACCCAGTGACCCTGGCCGATCCCGGCGCGCAGCACCAGCAGCTCGCTCACAAAGAT
>PNBE01000183.1 GCA_003135895.1 Candidatus Dormiibacterota bacterium | reverse complement strand
TCGCATACGAGACCTTCGAGCACGCCTTTGCGGGACCACGCTTCGCAACCCTGCGCGAGGCTGGAGCTGCAGTGCAGCGCCCGTTGTGGGCCAGCACCAGTGCGAAGAACCCTTTGTATCGCGACGTGATCTATGCCGAGGCGCTGATCGGCCCTGAGACCATCGATACGATGCCTCTGGCGACCATCGATGCGTTCGCCGAGCACGGGATCGTCGCCGGCGACACTGCGGGGCAGAATATCGAGCAAGCTCACGAGATCATCCAACGTCTCGGCGCGATCGGCATCGACACGGAAGCGGTGGCGGCCGACCTCCTGGATGCTGGCCTCCGCACGTTCGCCAAGTCCTATGAGGGCGCCGTCCAGGTGATTGCCTCAAAGGCCGAGGCTGTGCTCGCGGGCGACAAGGCGATTGCCAAGAACGGATGACTGGCAAAGGCAATTCGCGAGCGTGGGGCGGTGTGCGCATGGAGGCGAACGTCGACGCGCCTCGCAGCGGCACCATCGTCACCCACTCTGCATTGATGAACACCGCGCGGTCGCTGGTCCGGGGAGGTCATGGGATCCTCGCCGCCGATGAGAGCCTCCCCACGGTCGCCAAGCGTTTCGCCGCGATCGGGATCCCATCCACCGCCGAGACACGGCGCACATATCGCGACATGCTCATCAGCGCTGTCGGCATCGGGGAGTCGATCAGCGGCGTCATCCTCTTCGACGAAACGATCCGGCAGTCGACGTCTGGCGGTGTGCCCATCTCGGAATATCTGGCAGCCCATGGCGTGCTCCCGGGAATCAAAGTCGATCGAGGCGCCGAGCAGCTCGCCGGCTTCCCAGGGGAACGGGTGACCGAGGGCTTGGACGGTCTTCGGGACCGACTGGCCGAGTACCGGGCATTGGGAGCATGTTTCGCGAAATGGCGCGCGGTTATTGCGGTCGACGCCGCGCTCCCGTCCAGAGCATGCCTCCTGGCAAACGCGCACGCGCTTGCCAGGTATGCAGCGATGTGTCAAGAGTCCGGGATCGTCCCGATTGTCGAGGCCGAGGTGCTGATGGACGGCGAACACACTCTCGGACGCTGCTTTGAGGTGACCGAAGCCCTGCTGCGCGCGGTGTTCGACGAGCTCGCCATACAGCGCGTAGCGCTCGACTCCATGGTCCTCAAATCGAACATGGTGCTCCCCGGAACCTTGTGCACAGCGAAGGCGACAGCAGCTCTCATCGCCGAGGCCACCATTGCGTGTCTTCGGCAAACTGTGCCTCCGGCAGTTCCCGGCGTCGCCTTTCTCTCCGGAGGACAGGAGCCGATCGAGGCAACCGAACGCCTCAATGCTATGGCGAGGTTGGGGCCTCACCCATGGCGGCTTACCTTCTCGTTCGCTCGCGCTCTCCAGGAGGACGCGCTCCTCACCTGGCGGGGCAAAGAGTCAAACGTTGCTGCGGCTCAGCGGACCTTTCTTCACCGGGCGAGATGCAACGCAGCGGCATCGGATGGCGTGTACTCCGCCGCCTCGGAAGCCGAACCACTGGCTGGACATCGGGGAGCCTGAACACAAGATGGGCGTTGCATGCGGGCCGGCAACGCTCAGGCCAAGGTGGCCGGGCCTAGCGCGACAGGTGCCCGCCAACCCGCTTGGCCGGAACGCTCCGCCGCATGGGCATCGCCATCCCACATGCGGCGTTATCAAAGCGGACCAGTTCAACATCGACCACCTCGTCGTGGACGCCCAGCAGCGTGAGCAGCGGGTCAACCTCACCGAGGTCGAGGTTCCACCGACCCTCTCCTTCAGGTCCCCACCGGAAGCCAATCGAACCCTTCGGGACGATCGGTTGGCGATCGCGCGAGTCGATCACCACGGTTTTCCACTCCGCGTTCTCCGATGTCTCACCGAGATCCGCTGGACGGAGGAAGCGACCCGGCTCATGCGCATCGCCAGCCGGATCCAGCGCGATCAGAAAAGGGGGGTCGGTGAATCGCTTTGCGTAGTCCGCGAAGTACGGCACCGAGCCTCAACCCAGAACTCCTTGAGGATGACATGTCCCATCGCCATAGCCAGCGCACCGTCGGTCCCCGGCGCCGCAGGCAGCCAGTGATCAGCGAATCTAGTGTGATCCGAGTAATCAGGTGACACCACCACCACTTTTTGACCGCGGTAGCGGGCCTCAGTCATGAAGTGCGCATCAGGGGTGCGCGTGATCGGAATATTGCTGCCCCAGACCAGAAAATACCCAGCGTTCCACCAGTCACCGGACTCGGGCACATCGGTCTGGTCGCCCCAGATCTGCGGTGAGGCCGCCGGCAGGTCCGCGTACCAGTCGTAGAAACTGAGGATCACACCGCCGATGAGTGAAAAGAAGCGTGTCCCGGCGCTGTATGACACCATCGACATCGCCGGGATCGGCGAGAAGCCGACGACCCGGTCACGGCCGTAGCGGCAGATGGTGTGGATGTGCGCGGCGGCGATGATCTCGGCCACCTCATCCCACGAGGCACGCACGAAACCTCCCTTGCCACGCACCGACTTGTAACCCCGGGCCCGCTCTGGGTCACCGACAAGGTCGCCCCATGCATCGACAGGGTCATGCAGGCGCGACTTGGCCTCGCGATACATCTCGAGCAGGACGCCCCGGATGTAGGGGTAGCGGATGCGCAGCGGGGAGTACGTGTACCAGGAGAACGAAGCACCGCGCGGGCAGCCGCGCGGCTCGTACTCGGGCATGTCGGGACCTTCGACGGATAATCGGTCTGCTGCGTCTCCCAGGTGATGATGCCGTCCTTGACATACACCTTCCACGAGCAGGACCCGGTGTAATTCACGCCGTGGGTCGAGCGCACCACCTTGTCGTGCTGCCAGCGGTCGCGGTAGAAGGACTCCCACCCGCGTTGTCCAGGGGTCAGTGCGCTCCAGCCAGCGCTGGATGTGTCCGCGTTGCGGTGCAGGAACCGCGATGTCCGCAAGAGAGGGTTCAGGTCTCCCGTGCCCATCGGTCACGTCCTCCGTCTTCACGGTCCGACAGACGCAGCGTGTGCCGCGATGGTAGCGACTTGACGGAACGCGGCGCCAGCTGTGGCAGACGCCCGCCCTTAGCCATGACTCAGGCCTAACCGCGATCCGACCCGAGGTGCGATCCGCGCGTCCTCGATGCTCGGCGGACGAATCGTCCCCGCAGCGCGAGGGCGATCAAGGTCGGGAGGATGAGCGCGCCCACCAGGCTTAGCACCGCTCCGGCCCGCGCGAGGCTTGGCGACTGCGCGAGGATCCCGATCTCGAGGAGCAGCCAGCCCGTGCCGAGGAGCGTCAGCTGCCCAACACCGGCTGGGACCGGGATGCGATCGGCGGCGAGCGGCGCGGCGCCGGGGATGCCGGCGCGNNCTGCGGCCATGGCTGCACCCCCGCGATGGCAGGGAGCGCAGCCAGAGCGGCGAGAGCAAACACGACGGCGGCGGCCACCTGACCGACCGGCGTGATTCCGGAGGCGGCGGGACGGCCGCGGGCGCGCGTCAGGCGGATGACGTCGTGGAGATAGAGCCCGGCGCCGGCCACATAGGGGACGAGAGCCGCGGCGCGCAGGGGTGCTGCGACCTGCACCGACAGAGCGATGACGCCGAGCAGCAGTCCGCTCACCAACAGGCCGAGCACCGGTTGCGCCCATCGCGCACGCACGGTGGACACATTGAATTGCGGCACCAGTTGGTACGA
>PNBE01000035.1:30896-52278 GCA_003135895.1 Candidatus Dormiibacterota bacterium | reverse complement strand
TGCACCAGGCGCACGTCGCCGTCCGTTGCCTCGAGCAGCGTCGTCGCGGCGGTGTGGCGCAGCACGTGCGGGCTGTGTAACGCGCTGAGCAGCCGGAACGCCTCCGGATCCCCGCTCAGCCGCTCCCTGAGCGCCGTGAAGGCCATCCTGGCGCCGTCAGTGCTGAGGCGATTGCCGGGCTTCGCCTTGCCGCGGTACATGTCCTTGCGCGCCACACTGATGAACAGTGCCGGCGAGGGATCGGGCCCGCGAGCCTGCAGGTAGTCCTGCACCGCTGCCAGCGCCCCGACCGTGCAGTAGACGGTCCGATATTTACCACCCTTCCCGAGCACGCGGAATTGGCTGAGCCGGAAGTCGGCGCGGTCCAACGAGCACGCCTCGGCGATCCGGCAGCCGGTGCTCAGCAGGAAATGCACCAGGGCGCGGTCGCGAAGGTCGCGCAGGTTGGCGGTGGGCAGTGTCGCGAGCAGCCGGGGCACGTCGTCGGTCTGCACCGGACGCACGTCGGTCATCACGAACCGCGGGATGGTGATCTGGCGGCTCAGATCCTTGTCGGTCCAGCCCTCGTCGCAGCTGAAGCGCAGGAAGGACCGCAGTGCCACCAGGGCGCGTGCCCGTGTCCGCGGATGACGGAGCACGCCGGCGAGCTCGATCTGATAGCTGCGGAGCAGAGCACGGTCGACTCCCTCAAGGATGTCCGGGCTGCCGGTGTCAACCGTGGTTGACAGGAACGCCACGAACTTCGCGAGATCCTGCCGGTATGACCTCACGGTGGTGGCCGGACGGTTGCGCACCACGGCGAGCCACTCGAGGTACTGCTCGACCTGGTCCGGCAGGCGGTCGCGCGGGCCGGGGGTGTGATCACCCCATGTGATAGGGGTGTGACTACCTGCTGATGAGGTGCTCTGAGCAGGTGTCTTCACAACGCCGGCGCCGGCTTCAGCGTGGCGTTCGCGACGCACCGGTGGCATCCGTCCCACGCGATCCACGTCTTGCCGGGCACCACGGCGGTGAGCCTGCAACCGCACGCGGTCAGGATCGTACCCGCCGCTCGGCCGGTTACCAGGTGAGCCGCGCCTACGCCGGACGCCGGGATGACCCACTCACCCTCGTACCGATCTGGCGCCGCGAAGATCGGCTCGAGTGCCCCTACCCTGACAGGGGGTGATGGGGTGTCTACCACGTGGGCTGATAGGGGTATCTTGGGCACTGTCGAACCTCCAACACAGGGACGGCCACGGGCCCGGGCTGCTCAAACAGTCGCGGGCCTACTTACTGCGAGAGCCTACACCACGTTCCTAGCGGCCGCTCGCTACCGTTGTGCGGACGCTAGGATTCGTCCGCATGGTTGATGTCGCGGACCCTTGGACTCACCTCGACCACCTCGAAACGTACCTCCGAGACGCACNNCGCCCTGCAGAAGCCGGTCGGAGGCTCATACGCGCCCGGTGAGGCGATGGTCGCCGTCAGACGGGAAATCGCCGCGTGGCTGATCGCGAGGAAGCTCGGCTGGGCACGTCTGGTGGCGACGACTGTGCTTCGGACGATGTCCCCACCGGGCGGAGGCGCTGAATCGGAGGCGAGTCTTCAAGTGATCTGGCCGGAACCGCTCACCGGGACCGCTGAACTCGCAGCCTTCGACCACTTCGACGTTTGGCGCGCGGCGGTGTTCGATGTCGCCATTCAGAACACCGACCGAAATCAGAATAATTGGATGGGAATGGGGCCAGACATCAATGGCGCGTTGCACCTGAAGCTCGTCGACCACGCGCATGCCTTCGAAGCGGGGCCGGTGAACTCGCCCTTTGTTGCCTTCGTCGGGGCCGGATCGGCGCCGGCCACCGTGCGGGACGAGATCACTGTGGGGCTGAACCGGTGGCCGGATGAGCTGATTGGACTAGTGGGCGACGCCGCAGAAGCGGTACGAGAACGTCTCTCGGCTGTCGTGACCGGATCCCGACTCGCGGACGTAAAGTAGCTTTTCAACATGGCTAGGCATCCGCTGACCACCAACAGCCACGTGGACATTGTTCACACCCAGTGGAGCGCGGGGACGCAGTCCGTCGAAGCGCGAGTCTCAGTGGTGGATGGCCGAGTCCGGTTCCGGGGCGTGCTTGCCGCCCAGTGGCGCCAAAAGCTTGTGGGTGGGTATTCGGAGAGTGGGCTGCCCGACCCCGCTGATGAGCCTGCGGAGTTCGTCGCCGCGCTCCACGACCACCTGGCGAACGACTACTTTTTTGCGACGTCGCCGCACGATCGCGGGCAGTGTCCCTTCGGCACCAAGCAGATCGTCCAGATGTCGACCCCAATCCCACCTGGTGGCGCTGCCGTTCCAGCAGGCTGACCACCGTTCTGACCACTTCACGGGGTCTGATAGTCAACCGGTAGGCGCCTGCTCCTCGATCGCGGCGATGATCGCTCGGAGACGCTCGGCGGCGACCTTGTGCCTCCGCTCCCGCAGATCGGAGAACTCCGCCGGCACCCAATGCTCCAATCGCTCGAAAGCCTCGTTCCATTTCGCGTTTTGGGGCCTCGGGACTGACGTGTCGAATTCGGACTCGCGAAGGTCCGCAACGATGGCGAGGATGTCCGCCACCACTGTGGCGTCACGCCCGTAGAGCTGGATCATCGGCTCCTCCTGAACGGTTTGGGGTAGGCCCGCTACTATGAACGCTGAGGGATGGCCCGAAGAAAAGGTGTTAGAACTGTGCATTCGCCCTGCCAGACGGCCTGCCGCTGTACATCGATTCCCACGTGATGAAGCAGCCTGCGGTGGTGATCGGCGGCGGCAGCCGTTCCATGAAGATCAGGCTCGCGCCCGACGGTTTGCTGCGGCTTCCCGGAGCACGCGTTGTCGATGGGCTTGCGAGCGTGGTGGCGGCGCCACCCGATTGACGAAACTCAACGCCGCGGCCGCGCACATCGTCAAGGCTGATCCGGCGTTCCGGCGCGTCATCGATACGAACCCGATCATGGAACTGCGCCCCGAAGCGGCCTCAGCGTTCGAATCCCTGCTCAGCGCGATCGTGTTCCAGCAACTTGCCGGGGCTGCGGCGCGGACCATCCACGCACGGCTGGTGACCGCTCTGGGCGGCGCCCCGGTAGCTCCGGAGGCGGTCCTGGCGGCGAACCCCGAGACGATGCGCGCCGCAGGCCTCTCGGCCAACAAGCTCGCCGCCATCATCGACCTCGCCGCGAAGTTCGTCGACGGAACCGTTCCGACCCACGACCTCGACGACCTGAGCAACGACGAGATCGTCGCGCGGCTGGTCACCGTTCGCGGCGTCGGTCGCTGGACGGCGGAGATGTTCCTGCTCTTCCAGCTGCGCCGCCCCGATGTGTGGCCGGTGGACGATCTTGGCGTGCGCAACGGGTGGGCACGCATCCACGAGATGGCTGCGCCGCCGGCTCCGAAGGCGCTCCAGCTGCTCGGGGACGGCCTCCGACCCTATCGGAGCACGGCCGCGTGGTACTGCTGGCGCGCAGTCGCGCCGGCGCCCCTCCCGACCGTCCCGGTCGCTTCGGGCGGCCGGTCGGTCAAAGCCGCGGGTCGACGACCACCTTCCCGCCCGAAGAAGGCGTGATCAACTCCTCGAAGACCTCGGGGACCTGAGCGAGTGCGACGCGGCGGGTGGTGACCCGCGCGATGCCCGCGTCCGCGGCGAGCATCCCGAGCGACACCGCGAAGTCGGATCGACTCGAGGCGATGCTCCCGATGATCTCGATCTCGCGAGTCACCCACATCAGCGGGATGACCGTCGTCTCCCCAAACGCGACACCGACCAGGACGAGGCGGCCGCCAGGAGCGACCAGGTCCGCGGCGGAGTGGAGGAGGGGCGCGTACCCGGAACACTCGATCACTGCAGGCGGCGGACCCGTATGGCTGAGCACCGCGCGAAGTTCGGAGACCGCGGCTGACGCGCCGAGATCGAGTGCGAGCCGGCGACGATCCTCCACCGGGTCGACCCCGACGATCGGTCCGATGCCACGGGCATGGAGAGTGGCCACGGTGAGGAGCCCGATTGGGCCGAGGCCGATGACCACCGCCGGGTCGCCGGGGAGCAGGCGAGCACGCTCGACGCCGTGGATGGCCACCGACAGAGGTTCCACCAGGCACGCGTGCTCGAGTGCCAGCCCGTCGGGGAGGCGGTGCAACAGCGACGCCGGCACGGCGACCAGCTCGGCGAATCCACCGTCGCGAGCGAACCCGATGCCGGCGGTGAGCGCCATCGCGCAGCGATACGACGCACCGTTCCGGCAGTCGTCGCAGGCGCCACACGGGATCTTCGGGTCGATGACCGCTGCGTCACCCGCGGCCCAGCCGCTCACGCCGTCGCCGATCCCCTCGATGACACCGGCGACCTCGTGGCCCGGGACGGCGTCGGTGAAGAGGCCGACCTTGTAGGAGGTCAGATCCGATCCGCAGATGCCGCATCCGTCGACCCGGACCACCACCTCTCCGGGCAACGCCTCGGGCATCGGGGCGTCGACGAGCTCGAGGTGATGCGCGTCGAGCAGCCTGACCGCTCGCATCGCCTACATGAGCCCGAGTTGCGCGACCACGCGCAGCAACTCGGAGATGACCGCAGGGTCTGTGGCGACGTCGATGACGCTGCAGACGCCGCTGTTGATGGCCCGCTCGAGCGCAGGGCGCAGGGTCTCGAGGCGTTCGACGCGCTCGCCGTGGCCACCCATGGCCTCGGCAAGCCGGTCGTATCGGACACCGGGGAGGTTGCTNNTCCACCTCCATAGCGCTGAGCCCGAAGGAGCCGTCCCCGGTGAACAGGAAGACGCGCTCGGCGGGTCGTGCTGCCTGCGCTGCGAGGGCAAACGGCATCCCGATACCAAGTGTCCCGAGTGCCGTCGTGGTGGTGAGCAGGCGGCCGGGCAACTCGGCCCCGAAATAGGCGAGAGCCCAGGCAAGGGCGTCTCCTCCGTCGGCGACGAACGTCGCCGTGCCACCGAAGAGCTCGTGGACGACGGCCGCGACCTCCCGTGCCACCGCGCCGGCATGGACCGCCCGACCCGTGTGCTCGTCAACCTGACGATTCCAGAACTCCAGTGACGTGGCGGCGAGGGAACGCGCGCGAGCCAGCCACTCGTCCCGGCCTGGAGGCGATTTCGACCACGCGTCGCGGAAGTCCCGCACCACCGATGCAATGTCGCCGATGACGGTCACGTCCGCCGCCCGGTTGCCGCCGATCCGCTCCGGTGCGATATCGACCTGCACGATTGCCTGGTCGCTGCCGAAGAGTGGAGCGCCACCGTACATCACGTTGGCGTTGAACGCGGACCCGAGGACCAGCACGCAGTCGGCGCTCGGAATGGCGAGCCCGCCGTGCACCAGCGAACCGAGGCTCCACGGATGCGAATCCGCAACAATCCCGCGCGCGCCGCTCGCGGTGATCACCGGGATTTGAGCGAGTTCGGCGAATCGCGCGATCTCGGCTCCGGCCTGCGACCAGAACGCCCCGCTTCCGGCGACGATGATCGGGCGCTCCGCCGCCGCGAGCGCCGCAACCGCCGCACCGATGTCGGCAGGGGAGCCGGCGGGGCGGGAAGGCGCGGGCGGAAACCCGGACGGCGCGACATCGAGAGGGGCGGCCTTGCCGTACAGCGCGTGAGAATCCACCTCGAGGTACACGCCGCCGGGGCAGCTGCTCCGAGCCCGATGGAGCGCCTCGGCGACGTATCGCGGAACCCGGCCCGACTCCGAACAGCTCGCCGCCCACTTGGCGATCGGCTTCGCGATGGCGAGTTGATCCACATCAGCGACCGCACCCCGGCCCTGGCGGATGCGGCTAGTACGACCCGCGAGCATGACCACGGGCACGCTCCAGGTGGCGGCATCCAGCAGGCCGATCAGGCCGTTGGCGAACCCGGGGCCCGCGGTGACCGCCGCGACACCGGTGTCCCCGGTCGCCAGGGCCCAGCCCTCCGCGGCGAGCACCGCCGCTCCCTCATGCCGGGTGTCGATGACCCTGATGTCCTCGTCGATGCAGGCGTCGAGAAAGGGCAGGATATGGCCACCGGGAAGGGCGAAAACGGTGGTCACACCGCGCTCTCGGAGGGTTCGCGCCATCAGCGCGCCGCCGTCGGTACGTTGCTCGGCGTCGGTGCGAGGTCGCTCGGCCGCGACGTCAGGCATGACCTTCGCAGTCTATCCACCGGGATTGGCCACCGGGATTTGGCCACCGGGATGGGTGACGGGCACTGCACGATGGCACGGATAGAATGAGCGCCTTGCAGGACGAAGCCCCGTCGCCCGGCGCGGCGACGCCGGACGTACCGGGCGGTCTCGGGATACGGGCGCTGCGCAACACGATTCTCATCCTCGTGGTGCGCGTGATCTCGCGGATCATCGCCCTGATCGCCGTGATCATCATCGGCAACTACCTGGATCCCACCCGCTTCGGTGAGATGCAGACGGCGGTGACCTATGTGGGGCTGGTGGGCACGGTCACCGACCTCGGCTTTTCCGCGCTCTACGTGCGCGAGGGAGCGCGCCACACCGATCAACTCTCCCGCTACTGGAACAATGTGGCGTCGCTCAAGGTGGTGGGCACCGCGATCGGTCTGCCCCTGATCTTCGCCGCGCTCTACGTCGCGGGGGTTCGCTCCCTGCTCTGGCCGTCCTTCGCGATCCTCGTGCTCTCCGGCTATCAGTTGCTGCTGCGCAACACGCTCTACGCGTTGCAGCGGCTGACCTTCGAGATCATCGAGATCGTCCCCGAGACCCTGGTCGTCTTCGCGCTCGTGGTCATCGGCGTCCACATCCACGCCGACACCGGGTACTTCCTCTGGGCGTATGCGATCAGCTATGCATTCGCGTGCGTGTATTTCGGGACCGTGCTGATCGCCATGGGGGTGCTACGGCCGGGTTTGCAGCTCGAGCCGGGACTGCTCCTGTCGTGGGTGCGGGTCGCGATCCCGCTTGGCATCACCTTCATCATCACGACCGTCTACTTCAAGGTCGACGTCCCAATCCTGCAGCGCTTCCGGCCGTACAGCGAGGTCGGCTACTACACCTTCGCGTACAAGCCGTTCGAATCACTGCTCTTCATTCCATTCGCGTTGCGCAGCGTCGTCTTTCCGGTGCTCTCCGTCTATCACCGGCGTTCGCCCGAGCGTGTGCTCCCGCTCGCCGAGAAGTTCTTCAAAGCCCTGGTCATCCTCGGCTGGCCGATCACTGTCGGGGTGTTCCTGCTTGCCCCGCAGTTCAACAGCCTGCTGCACCTGTACCCGGGCTCCGAGCCGGCACTGCAGATTCTCGCGCTCGCCATCGTGTTCATGTTCGCCGACAACACCTTCGCCGCCACGCTCAACGCCATCGACAAGCAGAACGTGTTCGCGTTGGTGGCCATGGTGGGGCTGGTCATCAACGTTGGTGTCAACCTTGTCGTGATTCCCCACTATGGCTACCTCGGGGCCAGCTGGGCAGTGGTGGTCACCGAGGCGGCCCTGGTGGTGGTGGGCTGGCTCGTGCTGCGCGCCCAGCTGGGGACGATCCCGCTGGTGAGCACGTCGTGGAAGGCGCTCGTCGCCGGGCTGGTCATGGGCGCCTTCATCTACGTCGCCAACCCGCATCAGAACCGGGTGCTGCTCTTCGTGGTCGTGGTCGCGTCCGCGCTGATCTACGGGGTGGTGCTGCTCGCGCTCCGGGTCGCCGACAGCGAGGAGATGAGCCTCATCCGCAACGCGCTCCGGCCGGGTCGCTAGTCCCCGTTCGGGCCGGTGTCGGCGAGGACCGCCATCGCGCAGTTGCGTCCGTTGATGGCCATGACGCTGCCACCGGGATGGGTGCTCGCACCACACATGTACAGACCCGGCATGGGCGTGCGAGGGGAGAAGCGACGATCCCACATCTGGTCGGGAAGGCACTCCCCCTGGAAGATGTGACCGCCGGCGAGCCCGACGGCGCGCTCGATGTCCGGAGGGGCGAGCACCTCGCGAGCGATCACACACTCGATGATGTCCGGCGCGAATCGCGCGATCTCAGCGAACGCCTCATCAGCCACAGCGTCGCGGCGTTCGTCCCAGGAACCCGCCGCAAGCGAGTAGGGAGCGTACTCGGCGAACACGCTCATGACGTGCTTGCCCTCCGGAGCGACCGACCGGTCATACGCGGAATGGAAATACAGCTCGGCCCATCGTGGCGCGGGCTCCCCTGCGCGGCTGCGCTCGTATGCCGCCTGGGTTTCGTCGAGGCTTCGCGCGATGGTCACCATCGCCCGATGCGGCGCGTCGCCGGGTCCAGCCGCGGTGAACGCCGGCAACCGCGACAGTGCGCAATTGATCTTGAGGACCGGGCCCTCCATGCGCCAGTCGCGCACCTTCTGCACGAAGGCCGCAGGCGCCGCGTCGGAGAGCAGACCGAGCGTGGTCCGCGGATCCGCGTTGGAGATGATCGTCCGCGCCGGGATCCGTGCGCCGTCCTCGAGGATGACCGCCTCACCAGGCACGATCTCCGCCACCGGAGCGTTGCACCTGATGACGGCGCCGGCCTCCTCGGCGGCGCTCGCCAGCGCGAACGACACCTTGCCCATCCCACCCTGAACATAGCCCCATGCCCCCGGGCGGCCCTCGATCGTCCCCATGGAGTGCATGGCATGAATCGCCGCAGTCCCGGGATCACGCGGTCCCGCCCAGGTGCCGATCAACCCCTGGCCGTGCAGCGCAGTCCGCAGCCGCTCGTCAGTCACGTGTCGTTCGATCACCGACGCGATCGATTCCTCGAACATCACCTCGATGAGCTCGGGGTCGTGGTGCAAAAGCTCCTCGAGTGCGGGTCGGTCCGGCGAGTCGCCGACCCAGGTGTCATGGGGCTCGGAACGCAGCGCAGTGCGGATGCGCCCGAAGAGCTGCTCGTAGCGGGTGTACCCGTCGGCGTCACCCGGACTCATCGCCGCGACGACTCCGTGATTACGCTCGGAGTCGTCCCAGAGGCTCAGCGCCGTGCCATCGTCGAATGGGCACCAGAGGTGCGGGTCGACGAGGTGCACGCGATAGCCGTGCCGGCGCAGGTCGAGCTCGTCGATGACGCGATGGTGGAGGAGACCGACGAGGTACGCGCACGGGCTGACCACGAATCCCGGGTCGTCGAATGGATGCGCCAGCGTGCACGCGCCGCCGATGCGATCGCGCGCCTCGAGCACGAGCACGGTGCGGCCTGCACGCGCAAGATATGCGGCGGCTGCCAGGCCGTTGTGGCCGGCGCCGACAACGATGGTGTCCCAGGTGGTGTCGCCGAGTCCGTCGGTCACCGCCACGCCCGCAGGAAGGTCATCGCATGCCGGCGCTCACCCCGCCCCTCGCGCAGCGCATCACCGAGCACCGCGGTGAACCGCGCCGCCTCGTCCTGGCTGAGTGCGGCTGCGACGAGCGTCCGGGTGGTCGGGGCAAGCGGGTTGGGGGCTGTATCCAGAAACACGTCAAGGTCGTCGCGCGCCGGTGGTGGAGCGAGCGCCAGCTCGGTGTGCGCGTCGACTCGCTGAAAGCCGGCCGCCCTCGCCATTGCGACGAGGTCGCGATCATCGAATCCGCAGAGGAGATCGCGGTCCGATGCTGCGCGCGCCCGATCCGCATCGTGCAGCTTTCGTTCCAGGTCGGTGACTGCAGTCAGGTCGTAGCCCCACAGGTAGCCTGGGCGGTCGGCGCCCATCCAGCTGTTGAGCGGCTCGCCCAGGGAGACGCGTCCTCCCGGACGGAGCACTCGGTGATACTCGGCAATGGCTCGCGCGCGATCTTCGATGAACAGAAGCACGGCGCGCTCCACGACCACGTCGACCGACTCGCTCGCGATTGCCGACAGGTCGGTGGCGGAGGCGCGCACAAAGGTCGAGCGATCAGTGGCCGAGGCCTGCGCGACGGCTGTACGGCAGTCGTCGAGGAGCGGCTCCGAAATGTCCGAGAAGATGACCGTGCCGCCCGGTCCGCTGCGCTCCAGTGCCCCCAGACCGAGCAATCCCTGACCGGCTCCGACGTCGAGGACGGTGTCTCCGGCTTGTATTTCGGCTCGGTCGAGGATCTGATCCCGCACCGACGCCAGACGCTCGAGATTCTCGGCGCGCATCCTGGCGCTGCCGCCGTCGCGGCCCGTACGGAGCCAGGTCGCCCAGACGTCGGTGTCAGGCACGCGACGAGGCGTCCAGCACGATCTTGCCCACGACCGCTCCGGCTTCCATCAGCCGGTGCGCCTCGGCAGCCTCCTCGAGCGGAAGCACGCGGCCGATCACTGGGCGCAACCGGCCGCTCGCGAGCGCCGGCACGACCTCAGCCGTGAACGCGGCGACGATGGCTGCTTTCTGTGTGGCGGGGCGAGCGCGCAAAGCCGTCGAGATCAACGCGATGCGGCGGCGCATCATCGCGCCCAGGTCGATCGTTGCCTGCGTCCCTCCCTGCATCCCGATCACCACGATGCGCCCATCGACCGCGACGGCTTCGATGTTCTGCCCGAGGTACGACGCCCCCATGATGTCGAGGACGACGTCAGCACCGCGCCCGCCGGTCAGCTCGCGGGTGCGCGTGACAAAGTCCTCCGAGCGGTAGTTGATGCCCGCGTCCGCCCCGAGTTGAGCGCACTGCTCGAGCTTTTCCGCACTCCCTGCAGTGACAAGCACGCGGCAGCCATGTTGCCGCCCGAGCTGAATCGCGGCGGTGCCGACCCCGCCGCCACCACCGTGGATGAGCAGCGTCTCTCCGTCCTGTAGGTGTCCTCGCGCGAAGAGTGCGTCATGAGCGGTGATGAACGCCTCGGGAATCCCACCCGCATCGATCAGGGCGATGTTGTCTGGAACATGCACAGCCTGGGTGGCGCGCACCGCCACGAGCTCCGCGTATGCGCCACCCTCGACGAGGAGCATGACGCGAGCTCCTTCCGACGGCGTCGCTACTCCTGGACCGACGCTTGCGACCACGCCCGACGCCTCGAGGCCGAGGATGTCGCTCGCACCGGGCGGAGGCGGATAGAAGCCCTGGCGCTGGAGCAGATCGGCGCGGTTGAGGCCCGCGCCCGCGACGCGGACAACGATCTCACCGTCCTGTGCGACCGGGTCAGGGCACTCCGCGATGTGCAGCTGCTCGGGACCGCCCGGCGCGGCGACCACGATCGCGCGCACCGTTCAGAAGCCCTGGACGGCCGGGGCTGCGGTCAGGAGTCCTGGCCGGCGAGGGAGGAAAGGCCGATCGGGCCAGTCCAGACCGCACCGAGGCCGGCGGTGTTGGAGAACGCCGCGAACGGCAGCTGCCAGTCGCCCTCGCCGTCGGAATACGTCGCGTTGTATCCGGTGTGCGAGACCTGGACCACGTCGCCCGGAATGCTGAAGTTGTAGAACTGGACGGCGCGAGAGTTGCTGAGGTTCACGCAACCGTGGGACACGTCCGCGCGTCCCTGCGAGCCAACCGACCATGGCGCTGCGTGGATGAAATAGCCGCTCGTCGAGATTGCAGTGTCCTCGTAGACCGGATCGCTGTAGTACTGACTGCCCCCCGGGATGCACGCAGCCGGCGTGTGAAAGGTCGGACACGACTTCATGACCACGACCGGGGTCTTGTAGAGCACGATCAGCGTGCCCTGGATCGTCGCGAACCCGCCTTTGCCGAGGCTCACCGGGTAGGTCGCGAACAGCTTGTCGTTGTTGTAGACGCGCATGGTGTGGTTCGCGTTGTTGATTAGGGAGACGTGTTTGGCGCCGATGCTGAAATGCGAGGTCCAGTCGCCGAGACCCCAGATGCCGTTGCCGACCTGGAAGCCCTTGAGGTTGGCGGTGACGGTCACGTGCGTGCCCGCCGGCCAGAAGGTCGCGGGGCGGAAGTGGACGATATTCCCGTTCAGCCAGTGCCAGCCGCCGATGACCGCCGGGGTCGAGCTGACCTGGATGCGCTGGAGGAGTGCCGCGCGCTCACCCGCGGGGATGGCGGTGTTGAAGCGCAGGTCGATCGTCTCGCCAACGCCGACCACAGCGCCGTCCAGGGGGGTCATCCCGGTCAGGAGTCGGCTTCTGGCGGAAACCGTGACGAACGTTGAAGTCGAGGTCGACGTGGATCCCGCGGTGCTGGTCGCCGTGGCGACCACCGTGTAGTGCGCAGCCTGGTCGAGCGGCTGGCTCATCTCCCACGACCGGCCGTCCGCCGACATCGCACCGGGCAGCGCCGTCGACGACCCTGCCTCGCTCAGCGAGACGGTGTCGATGTGTCCCGTGCTCACGGTCACGACCACAGGAGCATCAAGACCGACGGCTTGAGTCGAGTTGGCCGGACTCACTGCGATCTTTGGAGGTGCCGCGACCGCCGGTGCTCCCGCGACGTGGACGGTGGCGACATTGCCGACCGGTGCGGTGGTCCCAGGGAGCGCGCACGAGGTCAGCAGCAGTCCACCGAGGGCAACGCCACCGGCGAGCATGAGGCCTCCGCGGCTCCGCCAAGTCTGGTCAGCCATGCATCTCCACCGTACCATTGTTCGGTCTCAGGACGCGTCTGAACTGCGCCGTCGGAGTGATAACGCAGTCGCCTTCTCTGAGGTTTCGTCGGTCCGGGTCACTGGGGGATTCTTAGGGAATGGTATCGCTCCTGCTCGATTGTCACGAACTCGCAGCACAACTTGCGACAGCCGAACCTCCGGTGGTTCTCGACGTGCGCTGGGCGTTGGGCGGCCCGTCCGGCGTCTCCGACTACACCAAGGGCCACATTCCGAGCGCGCACTTCGTCGATCTCGATCGTGAGCTGAGCGCTCCACCCGGGCCGGGTCGTCACCCGCTGCCGGACGCGGCGGGATTCGCCGCGGCGATGCGCCGCCACGGCGTCGATGGTTCGCGCCTTGTGGTCGCATACGACGCCGCAACGGGTACGTCGGCCGCGAGAGCATGGTGGCTGCTTCGCTACTTCGGACACCCGAAGGTTGCCCTCCTCGACGGTGGCTACGCCGCATGGGTCGCTGCCGGTCTGCCCGTGGAGGAGGGCGTTGATCGTGATCCCGAGGTGGGCGATTTCGAGGCGACCCCCGGTGGCATGCCCCTCCTCGACGCTGAGGGCGCCAGGGCAATGGCGCACCACGCCGTGCTGATCGACGCTCGCGCCCCCGAGCGATTTCGCGGCGAAACCGAGCCGGTCGACCCGGTGGCCGGCCACATTCCGGGTGCGCGCAACCTGCCCGCGCAGCGAACCCAGCACTCCGACGGCACCTTTCTTTTGCCCGATGACTTGCGCGCCCGCTACGCGGCTGTCGGTGTCGCGCCTGGCGATCCCGTGGGGGTGTATTGCGGGTCGGGAGTGGTTGCCACCGAGGGTGTGTTCGCCATGGGCCTTGCAGGTGTCGACGCCGCCCTCTACGCGGGGTCGTGGAGCGAGTGGATCACCGATCCGAACAGGCCGATCGAGGTCGGCGACTGATCGCCCTCATTATGAAGTGAGGCCGGCGCTCCCCCGAACGCCGGCCTCCGAAGAATGTGCACCCGTTCCCAGACCTCGCGAACGCGTCGCACGGCGCTGGCGGGTCAAACGGAGAGTACTGCGAGACGGCGGGGGATGTAAAGCAATCGGTCACGCCATCTCGGCTGGAGGTACGCTAGCGAACATAGCGGAGGTTTCAAGGGTGACCGCGGTGCTTCCAGATCGGTGGCTCAACGAATTGAGTCGCACCTCGCGTGACCTGCGCCTCATACGAGGCGACGGGGTATACGTGTGGGACGACGAGGAACGTCAATACCTTGACCTCACCTCGAGTGGCGGGACCACACTGCTGGGTCACAACCACCCGCGGGTCAGCGAAGCGATCACCAACCAGGTGATGGCCTTCAGCGGCGTGCCCCCGCGGTTCGACTACGACCTCCGAGAGGAATTGCTCGAGGCGCTGAGCTTCATCATTCCCGTCCCGCTGACGCACGTGAGCTTCACGACATCCGGCTCGGCCGCGGTGGATCTCGCGATCACTTGGATCGCCTCCGCCTCCGACCGGCCCCGCCTGATCGCGATGCAGCGCTCCGATCACGGGTCCGGCATCGGAGGACGCGGCGCCAGCAGCGGTCGCCGGCTGGGTGAGATCGCCGGGCGGAGCCTCGAGGTGGTCCGCGTCCCCTTCGATGACCTCGACGCTCTCAGCGCTCAGCTCGATGAGCAGGTTGCCGCCGTGCTCGTCGAGCCCATCCAGGTGGAGGCCGGCGTGCGGGTGCCCGCGGAGGGCTATCTCGCCTCAGTCGCCGAACTGTGCCGGAGGGTCGGCGCGCTGCTCGTCGTGGATGAGGTCAGGACCGCGCTCCGCATGGGCCCCACCCTGGCCTCGGCGGCGCGGGGTGTCGGGCCGGACATCGTCTGCCTCGGATCGTCACTCGCCAACGGCATGCCCTTCGGTGTCACTGCCGTCGGTCCGTCGATCTCTCGGCGGGCGACGGTCGCGCGGCGCGACCACGAGGAGGCCTGCCCGCCACTGGTCGGCGCCGCTGCGAACGCGACCATCCGAACCGCGCTGGGCCCGACGCTTCGGGCGCTGGCCGGGCTGTCGTCGGAACGTCTGCAGGGCCGCTTGCGCGCCCTCCGGCTTGGTGAGATCCGCGAGGTTCGTGGGTCGGGTGCACTGGTGGCGGTCGAGACGAGCCTCAACGCCCCAGTGCTCCTGCGCCGCCTCGAACAGCGAGGGATCCTCGCGTTGCCCGGTGGCACCGGCACCGTCCGCATCCTTGCCCCGCTCATCCTCGAGCGGCGCGAGGCCGATGGTGTCGTCGAGGCGCTCGCCGCAATCATCCTGGCGAGCCGTCCGCCGCGGCGCCGGGCAACCAGCGTGCAGCGCTCCGACGAGGTCGAGGTGGTCCTTCCCGGGCGGGCGGTGCGCCGCCAGCCGCGGGTAGTGCTCCAGTAGCGCATCCGCCCGGCCAGGGTAAGCGGGGGGCGTCAGTTGAGACGCTCGATGATCATCGCCATCCCCTGGCCGCCGCCGACACACATCGTCTCCAGACCGATGGTCGCGTCCGCTGTCTGCAGATCGTTGAGCAGCGTGCAGAGGATCCTCGCGCCGGTCATGCCGAAGGGGTGGCCGAGCGCGATCGCACCACCGTGAGGGTTGAGGCGATCGTCGAACGGATCGAGCCCGATGCCACGGGCGGACGGGATCACCTGTGCTGCGAACGCTTCATTCATCTCCACGACGTGCACGTCATCGAGGGTCATGCCGGCCCTCGCGAGTGCCTGCCGAGATGCTTCGATCGGACCCAGTCCCATGAACTCCGGCTCAAGCGAGGTGAGTCCGGTCGAGACGATGCGAGCGAGCGGCGTGATGCCCAGCTCCCGCGCCCGGGTGTCCGACATGAGCACGACGGCGGCCGCACCATCGTTCAAGGGACACGCGTTGCCCGCGGTCACGGTGCCGGTCTCGCGAAAGACCGGCTTCAACTCCGCGAGTTTCTCGAGTGTGGTCTCGCGGCGAGGCCCGTCGTCCTTGGTCACCCTCCCGCCACCGTTGGGGAGGTCGATCGGCACGATCTCGCGGTCGAAGAAGCCGTCGTCCTGCGCCGCGACCGCACGCTGCTGGCTTCGCAGCGCGAATCGATCCATCTCCGCGCGGGAGATCTCCTCACGAGCCGCGACGTTCTCCGCGGTCTGCCCCATGGC
Source organism: Candidatus Dormiibacterota bacterium (assembly GCA_003135895.1). Classification (GTDB taxonomy): domain Bacteria; phylum Chloroflexota; class Dormibacteria; order Aeolococcales; family Aeolococcaceae; genus Palsa-851. The sequence goes on along the minus strand of PNBE01000035.1, from coordinate 36,681 downwards.
GATATAGATGTCCGGATAGCCATCCGGGTTGCCGGGCTGCAGGCGGTCGTTCTGACATTGCGACATGTCGCTCGACCCGTTCATGAACCGCGAGACGCACTCGACGCCGACACTGAGGAACACGTCGCCCTCCCCGGCGCGGATCGCATGAGCCGCAATGCGCGTGGTCTGGAGCGACGACGCGCAGTAGCGGGTCACCGTCGTGCCGGGTGCGTTGACCCGGGTGAGGATGCTGATCACGCGTCCGAGGTTGAAGCCCTGCTCGCCGCCGGGGAGGCCGCAGCCACAGATCAGGTCTTCGATGGTTCCGCGATCGAGCTGCGGCAGCCGGTCGAGGACCTGGTTCACCACGCTGGCGGCGAGGTCGTCGGGGCGGATGTTGGCGAGCGAACCCTTCATCGCGCGTCCGATGGGGGACCTGCCAAGGGCGACGATGACTGGCTCAGGCATTGCTCTATCTCCGATTGTCGTAAAAGGCTATTGTCGGCCGCGTGACCTACTTCATCACCGGCGCCACCGGATTTATCGGTCGCCACCTCGTCCCGCTGCTGCTCGCGCGGGGCGACAACGTGTTCGTGCTCGTCCGCCCGGGCTCGCGGGCTCGCTTCGCCGCTCAGCGTGAGCGCCTCGATCCCGGCGGCAAACGCCTCCACGCGCTGACGGGCGACCTGACCGAGGCCGGACTTGGGCTCTCCATCGACGACCGCGAGCAGCTTCGCGGCGCGCACATCTTCCACCTCGCCGCCGTCTACGACCTGACCGCGCCGGCCGACGAAACGGAGCGCGCCAACGTCACCGGCACGCGCAACGTCGTCGATCTCGCCAATGCGGCCGGCGCTGCCTGCCTGCACATGGTGAGCTCGATCGCAGTCGCCGGCCGGTACAAAGGCTCCTTCACCGAGGCGATGTTCGACGAGGGCCAGGAGCTCGACCATCCTTATTACAGGACCAAGCACGAGGCAGAGCGGATCGTCCGGACCGAGGCGACCGTTCCGTGGCGCGTCTACCGCCCTGGTATGGTCATCGGTTCCTCCGAGACGGGCGAGGCTGATCGCGTCGACGGTCCCTATTACGCGTTCAAGCTCATCCAGCAGATGCGCGACGCGTTCCCTCAGTGGGTGCCGTTCATCGGCCCCGAGGGCGGTCCGTTCAACCTCGTCCCAGTCGACTTCGTCGCCAAGGCGATCGACCACATCGCGCATCTCGCGGGTCTCGACGGTCGTGCATTCCACATCGTCGACCCCGAGCCGCTGTCCCTCGGCGACACCCTCAACACCTTCTGCAGAGCCGCCCATGCTCCCGAATTCGCACTACGGATCGACCGGCGCATGGCGCGGATGCTCCCCGGCGGCTTCGCGGCGATCGGCTCGCTGCCGGCGGTGCAGCGCATGCGCGAGCAGGCGCTGGCGCGTCTTGGCATTCCTGAGGCGGCGTTCACATACATGGACTACCCGGCGACCTTCGACGCGACCGACGCGCAGGCCGCGCTGGCCGGCAGCGGGGTCACCTGTCCGCCGCTGCGCGACTACGCCTGGAAGGTCTGGGACTACTGGGAGCGACATCTCGACCCGCAGCTGCCGACTCCCTCGAACGTGCGTCGCGTGGTCGGCGACCGAGTCGTGGTGATCACGGGTGCGTCGAGTGGCATCGGACGCGCTGTGTGCAAGCACCTTGCGGCGTCCGGCGCAATCATCATCGGGGTCGCGCGGCGCGTCGAGCAACTCGAGGAGATGCGCGCGGAGGTCGCCAGCGCGGGTGGCAAGGCCTACATCTATCCGACCGACCTCAGCGACCACGACGCTTGTACCCATCTGATCGAGCGCGTGATCGCCGACCACGGTCGCGTCGACGTGCTCATCAACAACGCGGGCCGGTCGATCCGGCGTTCCGTGCTCGACTCGCTCGATCGTTTCCACGACTTCGAGCGCACCATGAAGCTGAATTATTTCGGGGCGATCGCGCTCATCATGGCGGTGATCACCGGGATGCGTGAGCGCCAGGACGGGCACATCATCAACATCACGTCGATCGGTGGGCAGGCGTACCCACCGCGCTTTGCCGCATATGTCGCAAGCAAGAACGCGCTGGATGCATTCTCACGTTGCTTCGCACCGGAGGTTGCAGCGGAAGGCATCGCGGTCACCACGATCCATATGCCGCTGGTGCGCACACCGATGATCGCGCCCACGGGGATGTACAAGAACTTTCCAACGATCAGCTCCGACGAGGCCGCCGACATGGTGGTGGAGGCGCTGATCAAACGACCGCATGAGGTGTCGACGCGGGTCGGAAAGTTCGGCGAGCTTGTCCATGCGATCGCGCCCAACGTCCATCAGCTGATCATGGCCGGCGCGTTCCAGATGCTTCCCGACAGCGCATCGCAACCACATGCCGAGGGCGACCGTGGCGACCAACCGGTGACTCCCGAGGCCTACGCGCTCGGGATGCTGATGCGCGGAATCCACCTCTAGGTCTCGCCAACGATACGGTTGGCGATGACTCCGATGTGCGGAATCTCCACCTCGTAGAGCTGGCCGGGTTGCAACCACGGCGGTGGGCTCTGTCCCATCGCGACGCCCGCCGGAGTGCCGGTCAGGATGAGGTCTCCAGGCTCCAGCGTGAACGCGTCGGAGATGTACGAAACCAGCGTTGCGACATCGAAGATCATGTCAGCAGTGCTGCCGTTCTGGCGAAGAGTGCCGTCCACGCGGCAGCGCACCGTCAGTGCTTGCGGATCCGGGATCTCGTCCCCGNNCGAGTTGCGCGGTGCGCGCCGAGACGTCATTTGCGCAGCAGTACCCGCCGACGTGCGCAAGCGCCCGCTCCCTTGGGATGCGTCTCCCCCCGGCGCCGATCACGACACACAACTCCGCCTCGTAGTCGAGGTCGTCGACTTCGAACGGGCGGACAACGTCATCGAAGGGTCCGCGTATGGAGGTGGCGAGCTTCGCGAACAGGCTGGCCAGGCTGGGGACATCCTCGACGAGCTCACGCGCGTGGTCCGCGTAGTTCCGACCCGCACAGACAATCTTTCCGGGACGGGGCTCCGGCGGCCCGAGAGCGTAGAGCGGATAGGAAGGTGCGGCACCTCGTGCGATCAGGTCGGGAAGCGCATCGGCAGCTGCCCGCGCCGCGACCAGAAGCTCGCGCGTGGCGAGCACGGTCGCCGCATCGGCACACCCCGTCCGGAACCGTGACCGGGACGCCGCCCATGGCGCCAAGAAGGTCATCCAGGCGGTACGCACGGTCACCCTCGACGATCGCCGGCCGTGCGGCGCCGTCGCGAATGGTGCCGATCTTCACGAACGATCCTTGGTGGGATACCCGGCCGCCTCGAGCACCAGGTCGTGGAGCAGGCCGTTCGAGGAGATCCCGGTGCCCCCGAGCACCGGGTCATCCCCGCTACGGTCGGTGAATTGGCCTCCGGCCTCGGTCACGACGAGCTTGAGCGCCGCGTAGTCCCANNCGCGCATCCCAGCAACGGCCGGCCAGCGCCACGAGCCTCTCAGCCTGCATGGTGATCACGAACCCGCGGATTGCGGTATGGGTGATCAGCGCCTCGGAGATCTCCGAAATCTTCGACACATGGATGCGACGCCCGTTGAGAAATGCGCCGCCGCCGAGCGTGGCGTGGAAGCGCAGTCGCATGGCCGGCGCCGATGCAACGCCCACCACCGACTCCCCGTTGCGCTGAAGGGCGATCAGTGTTGCCCAGGTCTCGTTGCCGCGGACGAAGCTCCGGGTCCCGTCGATCGGGTCGATCACCCAGCGCCAGGTCGCGTCCCGGTCGCCGACGACGCCGAACTCCTCGCCGATGATCGCGTGGTCCGGGCGCTCGGCGCCGATCCGCTCACGGGCATAGGTCTCGATCGCCCGATCGGCCTCGGTCACCGGCGAGAGGTCGGGCTTGGCATCGATCTTGAGATCGTGGGCCCGGAATCGTTCCATCGAGATGCCGTCGGCGACGTCCGCCAGCTCGAGGGCGAGCGCGAGATCGTCTGTCACCTAGGGTCAGCTTACCGGGCATGGGATGTGCCACGACCCGTACCCGCGTGTAGCCTTAAGCGATCGATTCCGCGTTGGCTGCGGTGCGTCCAGACATCGAGAGGTAGTTCCATGGCTCACATCAAACTCGACGTGCTCGCCGAGAAGGGCTACGCCATCCTTGGCGACGGCCCTGCGATCCCCCCGGAGGAATGGGAGCGTCTCGAGTACGTCGACTGGAAATCCGGTGGTGACACCAACTTCGCTCCGCTGGCGTCAGCGATGGGGGAGATGGAGTGTGCCGGCTTCTGGGACCACGGGAAGCCCGACAAGGACGGTATCTGGACGTCCAACCGCGAGATCGCGCCGACCCTCTGCAAATACGTCGAGGCGGTGGGGGCGAGATACGGGCGTGTTCGGGTCATCAAGCTGAACCCGTCGTCAGAAGCCGATGCGCTGCGCCAGCTGCACCAGGACGACAACAACCGCCTGAACCCGGACGGCGAAGGCTGGGTGGTCCGCTCCTGGCTCGAGCTCAATGCACCGGAGGGCTCGGAATTCATCCTGCGCGAGGTTCGCGATGATCCCGCCACCGAGAGCCGGATCCCGCTGCATCCACGCCGCCAGCTCGTGCTAGATACCGAGCGCTTGTATCACGTGGTGCACAACCCGGGTCCGAGTCCTCGGTACGCGCTGATCACATCCTTCGAGTCCGGTGACACGCTGAATCGATGGATCGCATCGCAGCGGCTCGAGGCAGCGCAGCCGGTCTGATCTGGTCGGGTGGCTATACCGGCGCCGATATACTTCTGGCCTTCGCGTACGAGCGGGAGTAGCTCAGTGGTAGAGCACTACCTTGCCAATGGCGCGGCTCAATTCGGCCATTTTCGCGTGCCGATTTCCCTTACTACTCAATACGTTTCGCCTTACTTACCTACGCCTTGACGGGCACTTGCGTACAACCGGGACTTGGCGCCGGGACTCAAGGCTGGCGCCTACGGCTCGAGCTTCCGCTTCAACGTCCACACGGAGGACTTCAACAAGCGAGCGAAGGCGTCCGAGTACAACCCGAAGGGACTGCCGGAACGCACCGTCCGCGAGCTCCATATGCCCGAGTTCGGGCCGGTCACCTTTCCCGCCTATGAGGGCGCCTCTGCCGGGATGCGCTCCCTGACGGACCGCTTCTACCCGTTCGACCCCCTCGCCACGGCCGTCTCAACGCCGCAGGTCGAGGAGTTCCTGGCGCTGATCGGACATTAGGGNNAGCACGTTTCGGCAAACAGTCCTGCCGAGATGATGCTCTGGGAAGAGGCGCGCCGTCAGCTGGTGCGTCAGGAGCCGGTGCTAGACACGCTGCGTACCCAGGCGGTCGCCATGCTCTCGGTGGCCTCCATCGTTGCTGGATTGTTTGGATCCCGCGTGCCGACGAGTCCAGTTCCTGGTGCTGAAGCTGCCGTCGTCGCGGCGCTCGTGTTGTTCGGAATAACCGCCGTGCTGGCGATAGTCATCATCCGCCGTGGGATTGGGTCTTTTCACACGGGCTTGACGACGACATCCGCACGGTCGAGCGGGGTGAGTTACTCAAAGTGGGCGACCTGAGCTATTCGTGGGCAAAGGATTTTGCGGCTTGGCGTGCGAGCAATCAGACGAAAATCAATCGACTGACCACCTGCTTTTCGTGGGCCTGCGTCCTCACTGGAGCGCAGGTCATCGCCTGGGGCTTGGCGACCGGTCTTGCCGACCTGGGAAGGACCCGTCCCTCCGGTCGCGCCGCCCCCTTTGTCGTCCGCTTTAGACACGC
>PNBE01000035.1:230-30889 GCA_003135895.1 Candidatus Dormiibacterota bacterium | reverse complement strand
CTGCGCGGCGCTACTGAACGGGCGTGCCTATCAGCTCGCGTGTTTCGGCCGCTGTGAGGTTGAAGAGCTTGTAGGCGCCGTCCTCCTGCGTCTGCCTAACCTCAACCGTGTCCATATCGATCATCTCCGAGACGATGCGCAGCCAGGTTGGGCGGCCGTCCAGGCTTCCTCCATGCTTCTCGATTAGCTGCCAAAGATGACGACGGTTTTCCCCAAACCGTTCGCGCGGGTGGTCCTTGCGAAAGATCTCTCTCAGGTCACGGAAGAACGCGTTGCGGCCTCCGATGTCGTTGGCGTCATACCAGCGTTCGGACANNGCTCTGTTCGTCGGTCATGGAGCCCTCTTGACCCTATTGAATCGGGGGCGACTTCCACGCGACGCTCAGCGGGCGTCGCATCACGGCGCGGAAGGCTTCCTTTGACTGCGCCTGCGAGCAGCTTCCTCGCGCCGCTCCCGGGCCGTGGCGTCGTCGATGACGGCGGCTGCAATGGCGGCGCTGCAGCTCGCGAGATTGGGGCCGCGATTCACCACGGCCCCGATGCTACTCCGGTGGCAGTGGTGGCTCCTTGATCCGACCGTAGGCGGCATCGAGGAGCTCCGACGCGAGGTCCTGGTAACGGTCGAAGGCGCCCAGAAACCGGCGAATGTCTTCCTTGAAGTTGGGATTACGGTCACCGAACTGCTCAATCTCCCTCTTCTCCACCTCGAAGTTCTCCCTGGCGACGCGTAGGGCTTTGAGCCGCTGGACGAACTCATCGTTGGTGACCATTGCAACCGGCCTCCGTGTCTCGGAGCGCGCAGCTTACTCAGACGGTCGAGCCTTCACCCAATCTGCCCGATTCGAGTGACCTCTCAGAGCGTTATTGCCCTGTCGAGGTCCGCGACGCGCTGTTCCCACCCGACCTCGGTCATCGACTTATTGGGAGCCCATACCTGAGGACCACGGAGATCGATGGGCCATATCCGGACGAACGTCCCGGGGGGCTTGGGAAGGAAAACAACCGGGCGGCCGTCCGTCCGACCGGCGACCTCGATCACAAGATGGCCTATGCGGACGATGCCCCGGTAGGCATTGATCCAGTCGGGACTACGTTCGCCCGGCAGCATGACCTTTTGCGGGATGCCGCGAACCTGTGGCGCCTGAAAGTTCGGTCCGTAATAAGCCCATAACGAGACTTCAGTGTGCTGGTGTGGGGAGCGGTTCAGAACCAAGTGTTCGCGGTGATGCCGCGGAATGGGCCGCAGCTGGGTGTGCGTGTACTGCCCCACCGCGAGCATGCGAACCCCAAACGCTGCGAGTTTGCGTTGAGCGTCGAAGGGTAGAACGCCGGCATGAATTGCGAGCGCCAGGAACTTGATGTGTGGCATCGCGGCGCGCTCGATCGTCTCGAGCTTGATGTTGTTGCACCTGTCGCAGTCGATCCTCACCTTGCCAGTGAAGGCCATGGCGTCGAACTCCAGGGGCGATCGGGGATCACCGTGCTGGACCTTCACCATTTTTAGTTCAGGGAATAGCGTTTGGAACCGTTCCGGCCAGATGTGCTCGCTGGTGAGCTTGCCGCGGTAGTTACAGAATGCACAACGCTGGCTTTCCCCGCGCTCCCGATGGAGCGCCGGGTCGACGAGTTGGCTCACCCTGAATCGCACCTCGAAGAAGAAATGGCCCGGAGGGTCGAAGGCCGCTACTATGAGCGCCGCCAAGAGCACGGATTCGATGCCCAGGAGTGGCGTCACAAGGCAGAGAATCCACAGGAAGTGCTCTAAGCAAGTTCAAAAAGCGAGCGGGAGTAGCTCAGTGGTAGAGCACTACCTTGCCAAGGTAGGGGTCGCGAGTTCGAGCCTCGTCTCCCGCTCACGGCTTCTTGCATGGGGAGTTGCAAGATGGCCCGGAAAGCCGAATTTCGTTGAGGAATAAGGGTTTGCGGGCTGCTGACCGTTGCCTTGGGCCGTTGCCGGGCCCGATTTGGGGCAGATAGGCAGCTCGGAGCCCTCTGAGCCACGCTCTGGGCACGCTGAAAAGGAATGGGAGCAATGGGTGGGTCGTGCTCTGGGGATTAGCCTGGGGTGAGTTGAATGGGACCCGGCGGGGACTTCGAGCGCTTGTGGATGACCGCATCCTGGCGCTGAGCGCGAAGCCGGCGCATCCGCTCGGTCAAGCCGTTGTCGCTGGTCTTGGTCACCGCGGCCACGGCAGGGAGCTGGCCCCAGCGGAGCAGGACGCGCAGCCATTCGATGATGAGCGCCGCATTGGCCCGGAGCTGCTGGCAGCCGATCCCAGGACGCGGTAGTCCGCGCTGGAGCTGAGGGTTTGACGCTTCTGACAGTGCGGGGTCTGGGGCAGCTTGCACTTCACCCACAGGCGCCTTTTGCCGCGGTCGAGTGCAAAGGAATCCATATGGGTGTCGCCCTTGCAGTAGCGGCAACGGGGAATGCCACCTTCGTTGTACAGGCTTGTGGCCCCCACCTTGCGCACGTCTGACCGAGCCTCAGCCGGCAACCAAGCCTCGGCTACCTCTGCAACCTCAATGGTTGCTTTTGCGATTGCAACCGACGTGCATCGGGCTGTCAGATCCAGCGAGCACGGCGGCGACGGCATCGAGAGCGTTCATTGCATCTCCGGTTGAACGGCCACCAACCTTCTCGCAATAGCTATAACCCAACCCTGGCTACTCGATTCACCAAGGCGAACTTGGGCACGCTTTTGGTAATGCCTCGGCACTGGACCGTTGGGAATGGGGATCAGCGATCAGCTTTGCCTTCACTCTCGGCAGAGAGGGTGCCGTAACCCGGATGACGCGTTTGCGTTGACTGGGCATGAAGCCGATCACGAATTCTCGAGGGGGTGTAGCAGGATCCCTGCGCCGGTCAGGACGTGGTCGGCCTCGTGGGAGGGCAGCTGAGTTGAGGCTCACAACAATCGCCGGCGCTGTGATTGTCGCCGTTGGCCTCGCTGCATGTGGCTCGACAGTCGCTCCGACAACTACCCCGACCCCCACGCCGACGGTCGCTTCAACCCCAGTGCCGACCGCTACGCGCATGCCGACACCATCACCCACTCCCGCACCGCCTCCGCCGCTGGTGGTGACTGCAACGGCGACCGTGAGCGGTGTGCGGCTCACCCTGGTCGGTGAGAACGGCAGCATCGCAGCCACGGTCGACGACCCCCTTGGTGTCGACGGCTACGCGTACTACGTCGGAACTGACGATGTCTATTTCATCGACGGCACCACCGTGAAGGCGTTCGGTAGATCCGGTACCGTCTCGGTCGTGGGTCAGGTGCCGCAAGTGAAGACCACAGTCACAGCAAGCGATGTCCAGCAGTACACCGCGTTTGCAGTATCCCCCGACCAGACAACGCTGGTGTTCGGTCTCCCCGTGGCAATGACCTTTGACAACGGCGCGACCAACGATCACTCGCAGCTCTGGACCGAACCCACGGGTGGCACCGCAGAGGGCGCGACACGAGTTTACGACGACGCCAACAACATCGACAACGGCGGCGAAGTCCTGATGCCCTTCGCGTGGAGCACTACCGGGATCTCCGTTTCGGAGTGGTGCAAAGGAATCGGCGGAGTGGGACCGTTCGAGTTCACTGGCTGCGCCGGAGCCACATTTGATCCAACTACGCGGGTGCTCACGCAGATCCAAGTTAACGACAATTGGGGAGGGTATCTCTGCCCCGCTAAGGTCGCACCCGGCTCGGTGTGCGTCTCGCAGGGGGATTCGACCCTGAATGTAATGCGCAGCTCGGGCACCGAGACGATTGCCCTGCAACCCGCAAATGCAACGAACTACGGTCCCGTGAGCGTGTCCGGCGACGGGCGCTACCTGGCCTATGCCGCCTACGTGGGGGAGTTCGCTTCCGGTTATTACGTGACAGAGGTCGTCGATCTGAGCACCAAGACATCAGTGTCCAGCGTGCGGGGTTTCGCGCCGGAGGGGTGGCTCCCTGACGATCGTCTCGTGGTGTCCGATAATCTCTACCAGGGAGGAGCGACCTGGTTGCTCTCGTCCCAGTTCACAAAGCCCATCAAGATCTCACCAGCGCTCCCAGTCGGCGCCCTCGGGGTGCTCCCTGTCCACATCCCAGTGGCGTAGGTCTTTAGATCCGGGTGGGCGAATGGGAGCTCCGCGGAACGGCCTCAGAGCTCCTGTGTGTAGGCTGTGGGATCAACCCACCTGAAGCCGGACGTGATCCGAGATCGTTGTGTGTGTGGTTTACCGCGATCGGGGTGTGTAAGCCGGGCCGGCCTCTCCGTTCAAGTGAGGCCTGCCAAGGCGTAGATCGATCTTGCAACAACCCCTCGCCGGTCGACTGCGGCGGTCGGTGGGACTCCGGTGTGATCAGATGGCCGTGCCGAGTAGAGTCCCGTCGTCGTACGGTGCTGGCGCATCGTGAGGTCACCACGGGGGGTCGGTAGTGGCTGATCCACGAGTCGTCGTCATCGGAGCCGGACCTGCGGGGCTAGCCACCGCCCTGTCGCTCGCAAGACGTGGGCGGCCCGTCACTGTGCTCGATCGAGACGCGGCTCAACCGGTTGACAACCCGGCCCTCGCCTACGAGCGCTGGTCGCGACCGAGCGTCCCCCAGAGTCCACAGCCTCACAGCCTCCTGGGCCGTACACGCCGCGCACTACGGCTCCATGCCCCGGATGTGCTCGCATCTCTGCTTGAGGCGGGAGCTTGGGAGAACGACTTTGGAGATCGTCTTGTCGGTGAGGCCGCCGGTCCCGCCGATGACGACCTCGTCGCGGTGCACTGTCGCCGGCCGGTTTTTGAATGCGTGTTGCGCGGAGCCGTGCTCAATGAGCCGTTGGCAACGTTGGTCAGTGGAGCCACCGTGGACGGGATCGACCTCACAACCGTTGACGGGGCACCGCGGGTCACCGGAGTGCGGGTGGGCGGCGCCACGGTCGATGCGGACGTGGTCGTCGATGCTTCCGGTCGGCGATCCATGGTGCCGCTCTGGCTTAGGCGCTCCGGCGTATCCCTCCCAACTCAGGAGGTGGAAGAGTGCGGCGTCGTCTACTTCAGCCGATACTTCAAGCTTCGCGAAGGTCGCGACTATCCCTCATGGGGAGGGGTGCTCGGCCCCTCCGGTACGACGGATTGTTGCCGGTTTAGCATGTTCTTTGGCGACAACGGGACCTTTGCGATTGTCCTGGGAGTGCCCGCGTGGGAGCGCGAGCTGAAGTCCTTGAAACTTAAGGACGTGTACATGGAGGCGGTGCCGAGATTTCGATCGCTGGCACCTTTTGTCGCCGACGATGTCGCGCAACCGATCACAGACGTTCTTCCCTTTGGTTCGCTGCAGAACGTGTTCCGACCCCCCCTTCTTGAGGGCGCAGTGCCGGTACGGGGACTTCATCTTGTCGGCGATGCGTACTGTCACACCAATCCGCTCTTCGCTTGGGGGTTGTGCCTCGGCATCGATCACGGATTCGAACTGGGTCGGATCATCCACGAGCACGCGTCGGATGTAGAGACTCAATCGCTGGCGTTTGCGGAACTCACGCAAGTCGAAGCTGAGCACTGCTACCACGCTGTGGCTGATGAGGACCGTGACCGCAGCCTCACATGGCGCGGGAGCCAACCACGCGGCGCTTTCTTGGGTCGCAGCTTCGCCGGCTTCGTTCGCCAATGCGCCCTCCCGACAGTGATGCTCGATGCTCAAGTCGCCCGAGCTGTCCTTCGGCGATCGAACCTGCTTGATTCTCCAGACGCATTGGCCCGGGATGATCAGATGCTGCAACGGGTCATGGACCTACAGTCGTTGATCCCACCGCCGGCACCGGGAAGTGCTCCTGATCGCGAGGAGCTTCTCGAGTTGGTACGCGTCCAGGCACGGATCGGCTTCTGAGGCGAGACGTACAAGAGCGTCGTGAAACGTACATTCTTCAACGGGGCCTCGCTGAAGGACCCTTCGGGACTGTTCAACTCAAGCCGCGGAGGCAACACCGGCGCGCAATCGACTTCCACGACGACGATGAAATCGATGAGACGGCTTTCGCGACCGCATTCGAGCTGCCGTTAGCCTGAACGAGACCTCATCCCGCTAGTGTGACCTGACCCCCTGAAACGGGCGGTCGATTCTCGCTGGGCCAGCGTTGATCGCTGGGAAGAGTAGTCGTGCTAAGTGCAATTCCCGGCCTTCTCGTATTCGGAATTGGGGCCGAGCCTTGCCAAGGTTGGGGTCGCGAGTTCGAGCCTCGTCTCCCAATCCAGCCTCCTTTGCGGCGGCAATGACGATCCACCTGCAGTTGAACGAATCGCGGCCGCCCTGGGCGGGTGGGTCCTGGCCCACCTAGAGGCCGCCGGGTTGTAGCGAACCGCTACTGGGTGGCTGCTGCGTCCGCCCGCGAGATTGAGCTTAGGGACGTACCATGCCCACCATGGCGACCCAAAGCAACCGCGAGACAGTCGACAACTATTGGCGGGCGGTGAATGCTCGCGATTGGGACTCCTTGGCAAAGTTCCTCGACCCGGACTACGTGTGGGAAATGCCCCAGTCGGGAGAACGCGTTCGCGGCGTAACGAGCAACCGCGAGATGAACGATAACTACCCGGCCGGTCTGCCTGACATTGAGACCCACCGGGTCACAGGCAGCGAGGACAGGTGGGTGACAACGCCCAGCTGGACGGTCCTCAAGATCACCGGTACCGGGACGACTACATCTCCGAGTCCCGGGTCAGATACCCCGACGGGAGCGTATGGCACGCCGTCGATATCTTCCATTTTCGTGATGGCAGGATCCGGGCCCAGGTCGCCTACTTCGCACCAACGCTTGAGGCTGCAGAGTGGCGGGCGCGCTGGGTGGAGCGCTTCTAAAAAGGCCCAACCCAGTTCTCCATTGGTGACCCATCGGGGCAGTTCGATCGATCGAGTCTGTGCGTTGACGGGCACCACGCCTTGCACCGGGCCCGGCCGAGAAAGCAAGCTAGACGCAGAAGGCTAGTCGCTCTCGTCATCCACAGCGAGCATCGAGCCTTGAGGCCATCTAAACGAGCGCTGCACGTTGCGCGGTACTCCTGAGGCGCGGTTCCTTGATCACGGAGGCCAAGTCGTCAAGATGGCGGTGGTCGATCAATTCGGGGGCTTCTTTCCGCCCGTCCCGAATTCAGGAGTCGGCCTGCTACCGTTGGCGAATCCCGGACCAACGGGAGCCGCCGGGATACGTGGCCAGGCGGGTCTCGAGATTTCGTGGTCCGGCTCAATGTGCGCTCTATCGGCACCGATCACGCGGGTCGAAATCACACTGCCCACCGGAAGCCTGAGCCTGCCCCTGCAGATCTTCGGTTTCGGTACCACGGGATGCGAGAAACCCGGCGTCACCGTTACTCCGTTCGAGGCCGCCGAGGCCGCCGCCTGAACGCTACCGCAGGTCTCGACCGATCGGCTTACGATCCCCAGAAGACTCCGGTGATCGTGAATCCCGCGATGACGGGTCCGACCGCGGTCAGCGCTGCGAGCAGTGGGGCTATCCGTGCTGCCGACGGGGCGAGCCCGAGCGCGGCCACGCCGAACAGACCCGCGGTGATGAGCAGCCCCAACCCGATGCTGAAGATGGCGATGAATCCCAGGGCAGCGCTGCCTGCGGCGGCGCTCACCAACAGCGTCTTCGCGAGCGTTCTGCGTTCTTGCAGGATCAACCCAGCGCTGAGCACGCCGGCGACAGCCACAGCCGCGATGTAGGTGACCAGGAAGGGCACCACACCGGCAGTTGGTGGCGTCGCGTTCTGGGATCGAATCAAAGCGGCGTACGCACCATCGGTGGCCGTGGCGGCAACCGCGGCCAGCAGAGCTGCCACGGCATTCCTGTGCCACATCACATTGCTCATGGCACGCCCAGGTTACGCCGGCATGCGCGAGATACCCCTAGGCAGGGTCGCTCCCGACTGACGCACTCCGGCGCGTCTGATTGATCCAGACTCAGAGGACTTGGCTGACAGAGGGAACCATTGAAGCATCGGTCGGCGGTCGTGCTCGCAAGCGTCGTTGCCGTCACAGCTATCGCAGGGGGTGCTCTCTCCTTCGCGCAGCGGCCCGCCCTGCCGCCGACGCCTCGCCCCGTGACGCCGACCGCAACCCCAGCGCAACCGGTGACCGCCCTCGGATTCACCGCGGTGGACGACCCGGCAATGCACACGCTCGTCCTCTTTGGCGGCGTGGACAACTACGGCAACACCTGGCTCTGGAACGGCACCATGTGGCGGCTCACGCACCCCCCTGCTAGCCCGCCGGGCCGCATCGGCGCGTCTGCTGCCTTCGACCCTCAGACCTCGGCGATCTTGCTCTTCGGCGGAAGGCTCGCGTCGGGCGATGCTGCCAACGACACATGGGCGTGGAACGGGGCGACCTGGCGGAAGCTCGCCACCGGTTCCGGCGGACCGCCGCCCGGGGAGGGTTCCGCGATGGCCTGGGACGACGCCATGAAGGAAATGGTGCTCGTCACCGCTGCGAGCGAAGGCGGCGCCGGTAACTGGATCTGGCGTGGGACTCGATGGGTCAATCAGATGAGCAGCTACTTTCCGAACGCCGCCTTCGTCAGCGGGATGGCGTTCGATCCGGTGACTCGATCGCTCCTGGCGGTCGGATGCTGCCAATCGCCGTCTTCCGCCGGTGGCACCGTCGATACAACGTGGCGCCTCGACAAAGGGACATGGCGCCAGATGGTGCTGGCTCCGAACCCGCCGGCCGTCGGCTCGAGCCTGACACTCGATCCGGCACTTGGTCGATTGGTGCTCTGCAGCTGCGACGGTGTCTTCACATCGGAGCCGAGGATGTGGATGTGGACCGGTGTGGCCTGGGCATCACTCGACGTCCCGCCCTCTCCAGTCACGCCGGCGATTGAGGTTGCTGACGTCGATCGCCATCAGCTGCTGGTCGTCGGCTCGCTGACGCAGGGCGCGAGCCCCATTCACATCTGGGCGCTCACCGGATCAACTTGGCGGCGACTCGACAGCGTCACCTAGCCTGACGATTGCCGAGATATCGAGGTCGGGCGACTGGCGCATGGTCGCCGCGAACAGTTGGCGCGCCTGGCGCGTGACCGGCATGTGGCTGCCGGAACTCTCGTACTCCTCCAGCGCGAGGTCGAGGTCCTTGACCAGGTCGCGGACCGCGAACATGGTCGGCGTGTGCTGGTCGTGGAGGAATCCGCGCTCGCGGGCGGCCAGGCCGGGCGCGAAGCGGGTCAGGATGGAGAAGACCTGGCTGCGATCGAGCCCCGCGGCCGTCCCCGCGGCGAGCAGCTCAGCTGCGGCAGCGCTGGTGATGCCGAGCATGCTGTTGGCGATCAGCTTCAANNCAAGGATCAGCAGCTTCCCGCTCTCCACCGCGGGGACGCTGCCGACCACGGGAGCCTCGACGAGCCGCGCTCCCCTGGCCTGCGCCTCGCGGCCCAGATCCTCAGCCACTCGGGGCCCTGCGGTGCTGGCGTCGATGAGCAGCTTTCCGGCAGCCGCCTGGAGCACGCCATCGTCTCCGAAATAGACATCACGGACCGCCGCCTCGTTGGTCAGGCTGCTGATCACCACATCGGCATCGCGCGTCGCTTCCGCCGGGGTGGCGCCGACCCGGCCAATGCCGAGCTCCTCAGCCTTGGCGGGCGTGCGATTCCAGAGCGTCAGGGCAAACCCCGACGCCTCGAGGCGGCGAGCCATCGCCGCGCCCATCTTGCCGGTCCCGAGAATTGCGACCGTTGTGGTCATCGTTCACCTCCGCCATCTGCTTCTGCCGCATCCGCGACAACCATCATCGCCACCAGTGGCCACGGGCAGCGGCCACTGCCGCCTCGACCGGCTGCTCGAGATCCGCTTCGATGCGCGCCAGATTCTGCACCCACTCGCCGGCGATCACCACCGCGATTGCGCTGCGGGTTGACCGCTCATCGCTCCTTGCGTGACCCATGCACTCCACGGCAGCAGCGCGCAATGCCTCGGGCGACGGGTGCTCTGGCGGGAGGCGTGCATTTCGCACCCCGGCCAGCTCATCGGCGAGATTATCGATACCTGCCAGCAGAGTTCGCACCTGCGTCTTGACCCTCGCGGCACCATCGGGACAGGAATCCGCTCGGTAGCCGAGATCGGTGGCGACCACCACGAGCAGGTCGCCGGCCAGCAACGCCTGACTCCCCGCCGAGACGATGGGGGCTGCCGCATCGGGACCAAGCGGCTTGGCCCCGCGTTCGTTGAGGAACGCATCGAAGGCTTCACCCGCCCGGTCGCGGGCCCGGACCGCGTCGGCGCGGATGCGTCCGATCTCTGCACCGCTGTCCACCCCGAGCACCAGGTCGAACGCGTTCGCGAGGTAGGACCGCACGGCGCGATAGAAGCCGGCCGTCGAACGCGCGAGGTCGCGCCGCGCTCCTCGCGGCCAGAGAAGGACTCCGACCACGACGCTGATGCCGGTGCCGACCGCGATGTCTTCGATCCGCACCAGGCCAACTTGCCACCCGACCGGCGAGATCAGATTGAAAACCACGATCACCATCACAGTGAAGGCCGCCTGGCCCGCCACGAATCCGATGGCGCTTGCCGCATAGGAAGCGAAACAGATCGCGATCGGGAAGGCGACCCACATGAGGGCCGGGTCCTGACCCGCGAGAACGGCGAAAAGACCGCCCGCGGCAAAGCCGATGACGCTGCCAATCAGAGCCTGGAGCGTGGTCCGCCCCGTGGCCAGCGCGTTCGACCGAAGGACGGACAGCGTGCCCAGCACCACCCAGAACGCATGGTTGAGGCCCAGTGTTCGCGCCAGCAGCACGGAGATCGCAAGTCCCACAGCTACGCGTGCGCTGCCATGGAGGACGGTCGAGCTCGGCTCGAGGTGGGTGCGCAGCGTTTGCGCTGCGCGAACCGCCACCCCACGGGCACCCTCGAGCCGGGTTGTCCCCGCCGGCAGGGACAAACTCTCATCAGGCCCTCCGCCGGCGGCGATCATCGCGTTGGCGCTGAGCGCAATCGTCAGGTATGCGATGACCCGGAGGGTGTGATCGACGTCGAGGCCCTCGAGCACCTCGTCCGGCGGTCGCCCGGCGCGAAGCTCCTCGACCGCCCAGTGGTCGAGTGCAGCCCGGTGTGCGCGCCGCGCCACTTCGAGGTCGCGAATCGCCGGCGGCGGACCACCCGCGAGCGCCACAGCATCGGCACGCAATGCGGCGGTCACCGCCGCGGCAAGCTGGTCTCCCTCCTGGATGCATGGGCGGGGTGACCGACGCTGCGGATGGAACGGGCGCTCGGTGAGATCGATGATCTGCTCGAGCTGGGTCACGAGCTCCACGAAGGCACGGTCGCGGCGCGTCGGACCTGCCGGTCGCATCCCGGAATGGGCGTACTCGCGGCGGATCGCCGACACTGCCGCCCGCGCGGCCTGGGTGTGCCCCGCGAGCTGCTCATCTGCGCGCTCACGGCGCACCGCCGCGACCAGGTCTGCCACCGCCATACACGCGTCGGCCCCCCGCTTGCGCAGCGACGCATGTTCGAACCACGGCCAGAAAAACGCTCCCGCCAGGGTCGATACCACGCCGGCGAGGACCCATCCAGCGAGACGCGTGGGAATCGCGCTGACGGGTGCGGATACGGAGGCGGAGAGCACGAACGCCAGAAGCAGCGCTGTCTGCGCAGCCGCGACGTATCCTCCGAAGACGGTCGCAAACGACAGCACGAAGCCGATCGCGAGCATGACCGTCGCCGCAGCCGCCGCGCTGAACGAGACGGCCGTCCCCAGCGCGACGAGCGCGGCGCCGGCCAGCGTCGCAGCGGCGTAGGCGACCGCTCGGTTGCGTCGAGGGCCACCGAAATCCGCCATGACCAGCAACCCGAAGCACCCGAAGACGGCGAAGGTCGCTACCTGCACGTCGCGAATCACCAGGAGGCTGAACGCAAAGACGGCCGGATTGACGATCGCTGCCCGCGTGGCGCGGTGCAGCGCTACGCGCCGCGGGTCGGGGCGTTTCTCGGGGGCGTCGCGCGGAGATGCAGGCGCGACCTCCATCGCGGCGGGAAGGGTGCCTGGCGGCGGGCCGGGACCGGGGTCCTGCCCGCGCCCGGCGAACGCCGTCACCTCAGTTCAGGCGCCTTCCTGGACCTCGGTGAGGTCGTCGGCGACCAGGCCGTGCGCCTCGCGGTGCACCGCCATGGCCGCTTCCCTACTGGGCGCATTGACCAGGCAGAACACCGCGCCCGAGCCTTCGTCGAACCAGTACTTCAGATATTCAACGCCGTGCTTGTCCTGGACTTCCAAGTCCCGTTGGTGGGCGCCTGCGACCGCGTCTGCGGTGAGCCCGTCGACCTTGTGGTGATGGTCCATGTACAGCGGCATCCCGGGTACCTCCGTAGTGACTGAGCCGAGCGATCCTAGCCCAGCGATCGATCAAGTTGTCCGCGAGAAGTCGAGCCTAGCGGCGCCATGTCCCGGCCGCCATCAACCGTTCGGTCGATCTTTCCGCCGATCTTTCCGCTCGGGGTGAGCAGCCACGTGCGCCTCGTGGCGTTCAATAATTGCGGGATCATCGGCACCCGGGGGAGGGTGGTCACCGTGGTCGTCGACAATCAGCGATTCGAGCATGGCCTGCGCCTGGCCGAGCTGCTCGCCGCAGTCTCGCTGGCCACCGACCTGGCGCACGACGTACCTCCCGAAAGTGCCCTTCGGGACGCCTTGCTTGCCGTGGATCTCGCGCGCCTCACGGGCTGGTCGACGCCCGAGGTCGCGGACACCTACTATCTCGCCCTGCTGTATCACATCGGCTGCACCGGCGCGGTCGCGGCGCAGAGCCGTCTCGGCGCCGGCGACGACGTGAACGTGCGCCGATGGATGTCCGAGGCCGACTATGCGAATCGCCCCGAGATGATGCGCATCGCGGTCATCAGGCTGGCACGACAATGGGGGCCGTCGGGGTGGGCGCAGGGCATGGCGGCGCTGGCGACCGCCGGGCGTGACCTCCCCGGGGCTTTTGCCAGCATCGCCGAGGTTGCAGCTCGACTCTCCAACCGGCTCGGCGCGAGCCCGCGGGTCACGGAGTCACTCAACCACGCGTACGGGCGGTGGGACGGCAAGATCTTTCCGTCACTCCCGAGCGGTGATGGTCTTTCGAAGCCCGCACGACTGGTGCACCTCGTCCACGTCGCCCAGATCTACCACCAGTTCGGAGGCATCGACGTCGCCGACGCGGTCGTACGCCAGCGGAGCGGGACCGAGTTCGACCCGGAAGTGGCGCGACTCTGGCTGCAGAACAGCCATGATCTCGTCCCCAGACTGTCGGGCGATTCTGTGTGGGACCAGGTCCTCGGCGCCGAGCCCGAACCCCACCGGCGGGTCGCGGTCTCCCATCTGGACGAGGTGAGCGCGGCCCTCGCCGATTTCGTTGACCTAGCCTCGCCGTTCACGCGCGCGCATTCAACACGGGTTGCGCGCCTTGCCGAGGCTGCCGCGCTGCACGCCGGACTGGCTGCAGATGAGGCGGCCATTGTGCGACGCGCGGGACAGGTCCACGACCTCGGGATGGTCAGCGTGCCGAATCGTGTGTGGATCAAACGAGGCCAGCTGAGTCCGGCGGAGTGGGAGCGGGTCAGGCTGCACCCGTATCACACCGAGCGCATCCTCACCCTTGCATCACCGTTGCGCGATGCAGCCATCGTCGCCGGGCTTCATCACGAACGCCTCGACGGCTCCGGGTATCACCGCGGGGTACAAGCACACGCGTTGCCCTTGAGCGCGCGTGTGCTCGCTGCCGCCGAGGTCTACGAGTCGATGAACGAGGAGCGCGCGTGGAGACCTGCGCTCAGAGCGCAGGAGTCGGCTCGCCAGCTGCGCGATGCGGTCGATGCCCGGCGCCTTGACGCCCGAGCCGTTGACGCCGTCCTCACGGCGGCGGGGCAGCCGCGGCCGTCAGGGCGATTGACCCGGGCGTGGCCGTGCGGTCTCACCGACCGTGAAGTCGATGTTCTGAAAGCGATCACCCGCGGGCTCGCGAACAAACAGATCGCACGCGAGCTCTTCGTGTCCCAGGCGACGGTGAAGACTCACATCATCAACGTTTACGGCAAGATTGGCGTCAACACGAGGGCCGGAGCCACGCTCTTCGCATTCGAGCACGATCTCATCGACGCTGCTCATTGATCTACGGCGACGCGCTGCTCAGCCGGGAGGAATCCCGAACAGAGCATGTCAATCTGGGAAATTCCGTCGGGTCCCACGTCGACGAACGCGATCTGTTCGATGACCTCGCGGGTCTGTCCGTCCCGGCTCAGACGGAAGCGCCAGTTGAGCCGGTGCCGTCGCCCGATCTCTTCGTCACCGGTCTCCAGCACCTCGAAGTCGGAGGTGCCGGCGAACCAGCCTTCGAAGCGCCGGGCGATCTCGTCACGTCCAGAGCGGAGTTCCGGCCCGCGGGGCAGGAACAATCGCGCCTGCGCGGACGGTGCCAGAGAGTCAGCGAATCGGTCGAAGTCGCGCGATGAGAGAGCGGCCAGGAAAGCGGTCGGTGGGGTTTGATTGATCATGCGACCGAATCTAGGTCGCCACGGTGCAGCGCACATCAACCGTTCGGTCGATCTTCCGCGAGGTGTCACAAACCCCGCCGCGCGCTCCCCTACGTGTCCGTCCAGGCGTCGCGCTCGCGCCAGCCGAAGACGGTCGACGCGATCAGCAGCGCCGTCGCTCCGAGCGCCAGGAAGAACCCGGGGCCGACATACGGCGTCATCGTGTCCGCCTCGGCGCGACCCACGTTGTCGATGTACTCGATGTAGAGACCGAGTGCGACCGAAAAGTCGAGCGCCACAAAGACGAAACGGAGGAATCCGGCAGGTGGCGCAAGACTGAGGCGGACTGCCACGGCGACGGCGGCCGCCGCGACTGCGAGGATCCAGTTCGCCTGACGCAGTCCGGTCACGATCAGGTAGCTCCCGTCGACGGCCACCACTCCCACCCAATTGAGGAACATCGATCCCACATAGAGCGCCGCCACCACGATCAGCGCCACGATCACCGGCGTCCTAGGCCGGTAGGGCTGCGCCTGGTAGGTCGTCAGCGGCCTCAGCGGCATCTGCGCTGGAGTGCGTTGGCTCGATGGCGCGCCTCAACCGAAGTCACCGCTGCAGCAATTGCCCCCCGAGGGTTTCGGCGAGCCACGTCCGGAACTGCGCGGGCGTCCAGGCCATCTCGTTCACCAGAAGGTGATATAGGGACGGATCGATCAGCGCCCAGACGACATCCCCCGCTCGCTTGCGGTCGATGCCGGTACGGAGCGCGTGGCGGGCCACGAGAAACCCAACGAAACCGGCGGCGCCCCCGCGACGCTCCTTGCGCATCGCGTCCCAGAGCTCTCTCACCTCCAGGTCGGCACCTGCCGCGCCGTGCATGGCCTCGTAAATCGGGGCGACGCGACCGGAAACGTCGGTGATCATCGCCGCGTACGCGTCGATCATCCGCTTCGCATCGGGCTCGTTGCGCACGGCGATGGCCCACGGGCGCTGGGGGAGTGGGATGGGCTCGTCGTCGCCGACGATCGCGATGTCATATGCGGCCCTGAGGATCGCCGCTTTTCCTCCCAGCGACGCGAACACGGTCGCGCGTCCGACGCCTGCCCCGGTCGCGATGTCGTCCATGGATGTCCCGACATAGCCGTGGGCGATGAAGAGCCGGGCGGCGGCTTCGATGATCGTCAGGCGAGTGGACTGCGCCTGCGCCCTTCGAAGGGGAGATTGATAGCGCCGCTTCACCGCTGGTTCCTGATTCACTATACTTCCAGTCTAACCGTCATACTCCAAGTATGGCTAAATAGAAATGAGGAGTTGTCCAATGGCCGCACACGCCGTCCCCGACGAAGCCGTTGCGAACTCACCACTTGCCAGGCGGAGCCCACGCACCCAGGTCCCGCCACGGGTGGCGGTCCACGCCGCGATGAAGCTCCGCACGGTTCTGCTGCGTGCGGCTGACCGGGTGCTGCCCTCAGAGCTGGCGGTCCTCGAGCACTCGGCAGACTTCTCGGTCGCGTATCTGCTCGCGGCCATGGTCGAACTCGGCGTCCCGGACGAGCTCGCCTCGGGACCCAAAACAGCGGATGAACTGGCCATCACCTTGCACTCTGATGCCGACGCCCTCCACCGTGCGCTGCGCATGGGTGCCGTCCACAACCTGGTGCGGCTCGACCGGCAGGGCCGCTTCCACGCCACGCGATTGACCAAGGCGCTCACCAGTGATGCCCCCTACGCGTCAGATCAGTGGTGCGCGTTCATGGCGTCGAAAGCACATCAGAACGCGTGGGGCGATCTCGCCGCGACGCTGCGCAACGGCGAGTCCGGGTTTCGCCGCCAGAACGGCATGTCCATCTTTGAGTGGTTCGACGCGCATCCGAATGAGGGCCGCGCCTTCGCGGCCGGGTTGTCCGGACTGACCCTCTCGGAGGCCTCGGCGATCGCGGCGTCGTACAGGTTCCCGCGCGCCGGAGTGGTGTGCGATATCGCCGGGGGTGCCGGAGCGCTGCTCGGGGAGGTGTTGCGCCGGACGCCCGATGCGCGAGGCATCCTCGTCGAAGCTCCGCTGGTGCTTACCGAGGCCGCAGCGTACCTCGGCTCGCTCGGTGTCGCCGAACGAGTTGAGCTGCGACAGGGCGACCTCTTCGGCGACCTTCGAGCCACCGCCGACGTCTATTTGCTGAAGTGGATCCTCCACGATTGGGACGATGCCGCCTGTGTGCGTCTCCTCGGCAACGTGGCCGCAGCGATGCCCCCCGGCGCGAAGCTGCTGGTGATCGAAGGCGTCCAGGAGCGCAGCGAAGCGCATCCGCGGTTCTCCCCGATCGACGTGCAGATGCTGGTTGTCACCGATGGCGGTCGGGAGCGATCCATCCCGGAGATCCAGAGCCTCATGACCGCGGCCGGACTGCGTCCGACCGGCGTGCGTCGCACGCCGGCTGACCTGGCGTTGCTGGAAGCAGAAAAACCATAGCCACGCGGATCCCGGCCCTGTGCCGCGCGACTATCATCCTGGTACGCCGGTCATCGCTCCTTCGGAGGTAGTGAGATAAACATCCGCAGTCGATTCCGATCGTGGCCGGTGGTGCGCCAGCTGACCACCGGCGACACGCTCGGTCGTGGCGTCGCTGTGCGTTCGNNGCGAGCGGGTGGTGCACATCGAAGGCGATCCCGACTCGCCGATATCGCGCGGCCGCCTGTGCCCAAAGGGATCCGCGAGCGAGCAGCTGGTGAACAACCCAGGCCGCGCCACAACTGTCAAATACCGGCGTCCCTACGGAACCGATTGGGAGGATCTTCCCCTCGAGCGAGCCATGGAGATGATCGCCGACCGCGTGCTCGACACCCGCTCACGCACGTGGCAGGACGTCGATGAGCGCGGCGACGGGCTGCGTCGCACGCTCGGTATCGCCAGCCTTGGCGGTGCGACGCTCGACAACGAAGAGAACTATCTCATCAAGAAGCTCTTCACATCGATCGGGGTCGTGCAGGTCGAAAATCAGGCCCGTATTTGACACAGTTCCACTGTCCCCAGTCTGGGGACCTCGTTCGGACGCGGCGGAGCCACGACCTTCCAGCAGGACCTGCAGAACGCTGACTGCATCGTCATCCAGGGTTCGAACATGGCCGAGTGTCATCCGGTCGGCTTCCAGTGGGTGATGGAGGCCAAGGCGCGCGGCGCCACGATCATCCACATCGACCCGCGTTTCACGCGAACGTCGGCGGTGGCCGATGTGTTCGTGCCGGTGCGCGCAGGCAGCGATATCGCCTTCCTCGGCGGCATCATCAACTACATCCTCACCAACGAGAAGTTCTTCCGCGAGTACGTGGTGAGCTACACCAACGCGGCGACCATCGTCAGCGAGGACTTTCAGGACGCCGACGAGCTTGGTGGGCTCTTCTCCGGCTTCGATCCCGAAACCGGCACCTATGACCCGAAGAGCTGGGCGTACGAGGGCATGGAGACTGCCGCGGCAGCCGGCTCGCGTGTCGTGTCGGGCAGGCAGCCACCGGCGCAAGCTGGTGGCGGTGGTGATGACCTCGGCGGTCGCGGCGTGGCCCTGCCACACGCTGAAGTCCGCCGCGACGAGAGCCTGCAGGATCCGTTCTGCGTCTTCCAGATCCTCAAGCGGCACTACGCGCGATACACCCCCGAGATGGTCGAGCAGATCTGTGGCGTCCCGGCTGCGCAGTTCACGACCGTGTGCGAGGCGGTCACTGCCAACAGTGGTCGTGAGCGCACCACCTCGTGGGTGTACTCGGTCGGGTGGACCCAACACTCCGTCGGCGTGCAGTACATCCGGGGTGCGGCGATCATCCAGCTGCTGCTCGGAAACATGGGCCGCCCGGGCGGCGGGATTCTCGCCCTGCGCGGCCACGCGAGCATCCAAGGATCGACCGACATCCCGACGCTCTTCGACCTGCTCCCCGGCTATCTTCCGATGCCGAGAGCGGGTGTGCACGGCGACCTCGACCAGTACCTCGCGTCGATCAAGAGTGATGGGCAGAAAGGCTTCTGGACGGCGGCGGACACGTACATGGTCAGCCTCCTGAAGGCCTGGTGGGGTGAAGCGGCCACCCAGGACAATGACTTCGGCTTCGGATGGCTGCCGCACATCAGCGGGGATCACAGCAATTACCAGACGATCGTGGACATGCTCGACGACAAGGTCGAGGGCTACTTCCTNNAAATGGCTGGTGGTTCGCGACCTCAACATGATCGAGTCGGCGACGTTCTGGAAGGACGGCCCGGAGATCGCCACCGGCGAGATGCGCAGCGAGAACGTCGGGACCGAGGTGTTCTTCCTACCGGCGGCGGCGCACACCGAGAAGGACGGCACCTTCACGCAGACTCAGCGACTGCTGCAGTGGCATCACAAGGCAGTCGAGCCGCCTGGCGACTGCCGCAGCGAGCTGCATTTCTTCTATCACCTCGGCAGGTTGCTGCGCCAACGGCTGGCGAGGTCACCGCTCGAGCGCGATGAGCCGTTGCGCCGGCTCGCGTGGGACTACCCGTTGCTCGGGGGTGACGAGCCCGACGCCGAAGCGGTGTTGCGCGAGATCAACGGCCGTCATCTCAGCGGCGAGAAGGCCGGTCGGATGCTCAACAGCTTCGGCGAGATGCAAGCGGACGGGTCCACTGCGGGTGGGTGCTGGATCTACACGGGGGTGTACAGCGACGGCGTCAACCAGTCGGCGCGGCGAAAGCCGGGGTCGGAGCAATCCTGGGTCGCACCCGAATGGGCCTGGGCCTGGCCGATGAACCGGCGCATTCTCTACAACCGCGCGTCGGCCGATCCCGCGGGCAACCCATGGAGCGCGCGCAAGGCCTACGTCTGGTGGGACGAAGCCGCGGGAAAGTGGACGGGTCATGATGTCCCGGACTTCCCGGTCAACAAGCCGCCGTCGTTCCGCCCCGCACCGGGCACCGGCGGGCCCGACGGCCTTGCGGGTGACGACCCGTTCATCATGCAGGCGGACGGCAAGGGCTGGCTCTACGCCCCGAGCGGGTTGCTCGACGGCCCGCTGCCGGTGCACTACGAGCCGGTGGAGTCGCCGGTACGCAACGCGCTGCATCCCCAGCAGGCGAATCCGACGCGCGAGATGTTTCCGCGCAACGAGAATCTCACGAGTCCGTCGCCCCCGCAGCCCGGCGCAGACGTGTTTCCGTACATCGTGACGACCTACCGGCTCACCGAACATCACACCGCCGGAGGCATGAGCCGCTGGTCGCCCTACCTCGCCGAGCTGCAGCCGGAATTCTTCTGCGAGGTCTCCCCAGAGCTCGCCGCGGAGCGCAGCCTCGAGCATCTCGGCTGGGCCACCATCGTCAGCGCGCGCACGGCAATCGAGGCGAGGGTGCTGGTCACCGACCGGATCACGCCACTCATCGTCGGCGGCCGTACCATCCACCAGATCGGTCTGCCGTATCACTGGGGGGTGGGCGGTGGTGGCGCGATCGTCAGCGGTGACTCCGCCAACGACGTGATGGGCGTCGCGCTCGATGCGAACGTGCACATCCAGGAATCGAAGGCAGCATCGTGCGACATTCAGCCGGGCCGGCGGCCGACCGGTGCCGCGCTGCCTCGCTACGTCGAGGCGTACCGGCGGCGCGCCGGGCTGTCTATCGAGACTGGCACAACACGGGTCACGCCGCCCGAGGGCCGAGCGTGATGCAGCGATGGTCATCCGCGCCTGATCCCGCCACCGACACGGGGTGGAGGGATACCCCGGCTCGCAAGGGATTCTTCACGGACAGTTCCATCTGCATCGGC
The DNA here is from genome assembly GCA_003135895.1 of Candidatus Dormiibacterota bacterium. GTDB lineage: Bacteria > Chloroflexota > Dormibacteria > Aeolococcales > Aeolococcaceae > Palsa-851. The sequence goes on along the minus strand of PNBE01000035.1, from coordinate 10,639 downwards.
TGCAAGGCGTGTGAGGTGGCATGCAAGGAATGGAACGGCATCCCCGAGGACGGGCTCGAGATGCTCGGCATGTCCTACGACAACACCGGCGCGCTCGGTGCCAGCACCTGGCGCCACGTGGCCTTCATCGAACAGCCGCGGCGACCCACCGGTGGGGGAGGCTTCACGCCCCTCCCGATGGTTGCCGCCACATCCGACCAGAACTCACCGGCCAGCGCAGCGGAGACCGGGATTCGTTGGCTGATGTCGTCAGACGTGTGCAAACACTGCACCCATGCGGCGTGCCTCGATGTCTGTCCCACCGGGTCATTGATGCGCACCGAGTTCGGCACCGTGGTGGTCCAGGACGACATCTGCAACGGCTGCGGCTACTGCATCCCGGCGTGTCCCTTCGGCGTCATCGACCGTCGCGACGGACCGGCCGGCGCGCGAAACGTCGGCATTGCTCAGAAGTGCACGCTCTGCTACGACCGTCTCGGTGAGGGCATGACACCGGCGTGCGCCCAGGCATGCCCGACGAAATCGATCCTCTACGGCGATCTCGAGGAACTGCGAATCACCGCGCAGCACCGTGTCGAGGAACTGCACACGGCCGGTGTCGCCGACGCCAGGCTCTATCTCGCCGATCCGAACGACGGCATCGGCGGTGCGGGTGCGTTCTTCCTGCTCCTCGACGACCCCGAGGTGTATGGGTTGCCGCCGGATCCCGTGGTCACGACCCGCGACCTGCCGGCGATGTGGCGGACGGCTGCGATCGCGGGGGCGATCCTGCTGGCGGGCGCGGCGGCCGCGTTTGTGCGGGCGCGCCCGTGACCGTCGATCCGGCAGTTACTCAACCGACGGTCGATGCGCCGCGACGGCGGCGCCACGGAGGTGGCGGGCGCGACGGCGAGCGCGCCATGGTGCCGCAGGCGACATTCACCTCCTACTACGGGCGACCGGTCGTCAAGGCGTCTCCCTGGAAGAGCGACATCCCGGCGTACCTGTTCCTTGGCGGGCTGGCAGCCGGCTCATCGCTACTCGCCGCGGGCGCGGACCTGCGCAATCTGCCGGAGCTGCGTCGGGTGGCTCGCATCGCTGCGCTCGCCGGCGTCGCGGCCGGCGGCGCCGCCCTCATCCACGATCTGGGCAGACCGGCGCGCTTCCTGAACATGTTGCGCACCGCGAAGCCGACGTCGCCGATGTCCATGGGCACGTGGATCCTCACGGCATACGGCCCGATGGCAAGCCTCGCCGGAGCGTCCGAGTTGGCCGGTCTGCTGCCGTGGAAACTCCCGATCGCCGGCCGCCTCCTCAGTTTGGGTGCCAGGCCCGCCGGCCTGGTGGCCGCCCTGCTTGCCCCAGCGCTCGCGTCGTATACGGGGGTGCTCCTGTCAGACACGGCAACCCCGGCCTGGCATGGCGCGCGCCGGGAGCTTCCGTACATCTTTGTGGGGTCGGCGGCCGCGGCGGCCGGAGGGCTGGCGATGTGCTGCGCCGGTCTCGAGCAGGCGGCGCCGGCGCGGCGGATGGCTGTTGGCGGCGCTGTGGTCGCGCTCGCCATGGAGCAGCGTATGGAGCAGAGCCTGGGGCTCAGTGCGGAGACGCTGCACTCCGGCAAAGCCAGGACTCTCATGGCAGCGAACCGGGCGCTCACAGCCGGCGGAGCGGTTGGCACGATCGCGCTCGGCGGTCGTAACCGGGTGGCAGCCCGGGCTGCCGGTGCCGCTCTGCTCGCCGGATCGGTTTGCGCCCGCTTCGCCATCTTCGAAGCAGGACAGCTTTCGGCGCGCGACCCTCGCTACACCGTGATCCCGCAGCGCGAACGCGTGGATCGGACTACCGCGCTCGACGCCGGTCGGAGCTAAGGGCGCACCGCGGCAGGAACCCGCAGTCTGCGCAGATCCCCATCCACCCGCTCGGTGAGGCCCACTCGGTCGAGGTGCTCGAGGAGCGGGACGGCCACCCGACGGGTGGTGCCGAGCGCCTGGCGTGCCGCGGACAGGGTGAATGGCTGGGGCAGGTCGCGGAGACGCTCAGCGGCGTCACCGGGTGCGGTCGGGAGCAGGGCGATGTCCCCCGGCAGGAGCAGGATCGCCTGCGCCGCGGCGGCCGCGCCGAGTTCCCGACGTCCGAGGCCCAGGGCAACGAGTCGTTGCTGTTCCGGCGCTGCAAATGGCTCCTCGTGGAGCGATGCGAGCAGCCGCGACACCGCCTTGTCGAGATCTGGCCGGAGCGCCGGCGCACTTCCGCGTTTGCGCACCCGGCCGCCCGTGTCCTCGAGCTCGGGGCAAGACTGGATCAGCGCGGTGAGCAGCTGCGAGTCCTCGAGCTTGAGCAGGCGCACCAGATCGGCGTGATTGATCCCGGCGTCGAGCAGGGCGCTCGGGCGCCGCTCCACCGCGGCCCGGAGCCCACTGAGCCACTCCTGCCACAGCGTGTCGGTGACCAGCCACGATCCGGCCGCAGTCACGCCGGGTGGCAGAAGATCTCCGACCGGGACGCCGATCGCTCGAAGAAACGCCCGGCTCGCAACTCCGCGCCTGGCCAGTTCCGCGCCGGTGTCCGCAGAGCCGTCACCGGTGGCGAGCGACGCCGCTCGTGCCTTCGCAGCGCCTCGCCGGCGAAGCCATGGCGGCGCCGGGTCGAGCACAGTCGCCCCGCCGATCACCTGACGCCGGCCCGGATCACGCAGGAGGACACGGTCACCGACCTGCAGCGGCAGGGGACTGTCAAACACGAGTCGAACGATGGACGACCCTGGCCGCTCGCTTGAGCCGAGGTCGCGGACCCTCGCAGGCACTGCTGCGGCTCCGATGTGAGCCACGACGTGACTCGGCACGTCCGCACCATCGAAGCGGAAGTCGGCCGTCGTGGTGCGGCGCCACGCTTCGGGGGTCAGCAAGGCGTCGCCGCGCCGGACGTCCTTACTCCCAATGGCTCGGAGGTTGACCGCGACCCGCGCGGGTGCGGCGACGGCAGCAGCCGGCTGACCGAGGCGCTGGAGTGCACGCACCGTCACCGTCGACTCGCCGAGCTCGAGGACGTCGTTGCGGCGAAGTGTGCCCGCCGCGAGCGTTCCAGTGACCACCGTGCCGCTTCCCCGGACGCTGAATGAGCGGTCCACCCACAGCCGGATGCGCGCCTCCGTGTCGGCCGGCTGCAGCCCGCACACCAGCGCATCAAGGGCCGCTCGGAGCTCCTCGAGGCCGGCGCCCGTCTGCCCGGACACAGCCACGCCTCGTATGCCGGCCAGGGTCGTCGAGGCAAGCCGCTCGCGCGCCTGGTCGATCGCAGCGATGGGGTCGGCCAGGTCGCTGCGAGTCACGGCGACGAGGCCATGACCAACGCCCAAAGCGTCGAGGGCCCTGACGTGCTCGTCGGTCTGTGCAGCCCACCCTTCGTCCGCCGCAATCACGAGGAGGACAGCCGGGACCGGGCCCACCCCGGCGAGCATGTTGGTGGTGAAGCGCTCATGACCGGGGACGTCGACGAAGGCGACCTGCTCTCCCGACGGCAGCGTCGTCCAGGCATAACCAAGATCGATCGTCATGCCGCGCCGGCGTTCCTCGGCCCAGCGGTCCGGCTCCATCCCGGTGAGCGCGCGAACCAGCGTCGACTTCCCATGGTCGACGTGACCCGCTGTCGCGATCACCTGCATGCGAGCACCGCACGAGTCACCAGGTCGTCGGCAGGCGAGGGCACGCACCGGAGGTCGAGAAGGCAGCGACCACCCTCAAGCCGTCCCACCAGCGCGGGGTCGCCGGCACGGAGCAGCGCCGCATACCGCTCGGGAAGGCTCACCGCCCAGCCGGGGAGCGCCACGCCAGGACCGCTGCCACCACCCACAGCCCCATCACTCGGCACGACGCGCGCCTCATCGCCGAGCCGTGCTGCGATTGCCTCGGCTCGCGACCGCAGCAGAGTCGGGTCGGCATGCAACGCCAAGGCGGTTGGCGATCGCGGACCGCCAAGCGTCGCCTCCAGGGCCGCCAGGGTGAGCTTGTCCACCCGAAGGGCGCGAGCAAGCGGATGCCGGCGAAACCTGGCGATCAGCGCAGCTCTGCCGGCGATGATCCCCGCCTGCGGACCGCCCAGCAGCTTGTCGCCGCTCGCGGTGACCACGTCAGCGCCGTCACGCAGGGCACTCGCGATATCCGGCTCGTCGGGAAGCAGGCGGTCCGGAGCCAGCAGCCCCGAACCCACGTCGACAACGAGGGGCGGATCGAGACCTGCGAGCTCGGGGATCGGGACCGACGAGGTGAATCCGGTCATCCGGAAGTTCGATGTGTGCACCTTGAGGACGCACCCGGTGCGCTCCCCGACCGCGGCCGCGTAGTCGGCAGCAGTCGTGCGATTGGTCGTCCCCACCTCGCGCAGGGTCGCCCCGGTACATACGACCAGGTCCGGAAGCCGGAATCCGTCGCCGATCTCGACGAGCTCGCCCCGGCTCCAGATGACCTCGCGGCCGCTGGCCAGCACGGTCACCGCCAGGAGCAGCGCCGCAGCGCCGTTGTTCACCACCATGACATCGCCCGCGTCAGGCAGTGCCGCTCGCAGCGCGGCCAGGGTTCCTCGTCCGCGCATCGCCCGCGCCCCATCGACAAGGTCGTACTCGACATCCACGTATCCGGCTGCGGCGATCAGCGCGACACGCGCCGCGTCGGAGAGCGGGGCTCGTCCGAGGTTGGTGTGGAGCACGATGCCCGTTGCGTTGATGACCGGCGTGAAGCTGGTGGCGCGGGCAGGCAGACCGCTCAGGACGTCATCGATCAGCTGGTCGACCGGCAGCGACCCGTCGCGTACACGCTGCTGCGACGAGTGCACGGCGTCACGCACACGCGGGCGCCCGAGGCGGCGTTGCGGTTCGATGAGCCGGGAGTCGGCGAGCAGTGAGTCCGTCTGCGGGACTGCCCGGCGCGGATCCATGTGCATGCGCGATGACCTTACCTGCGACGGCCGGGTGCGGATCACCGAGTTGGCGGAGGCGGACGGGAATCGAACCCGCTTGACCGGGATACTCGGTCACACTGATTTTGAAGATCAGGAAGCCCACCAGGTGCCCAGACGCCTCCGCGAGCAAGCGTAGGCCACAGGTCATCGCGGCCGTGATGCCGGCGATCAACCTGCGAACATCGGCGGTATGCGTCTGACCGAATACGCGCACGGGGGCGGTTGCGCCTGCAAGATCCCGCCCGGGGAGCTGGAGGAGATGGTCGCAGGGCTGGTCGGCGTGCCCAGCGAGACGCTCGTCGTCGGCCTCGACCACGGTGATGATGCGGCCGCTGTCCGGTTGGATGGCNNTGGGGCCGCATCGCGGCGGCCAACGCGTTCTCGGACATCTACGCGATGGGGGGACGGCCGATCCTTGCGGTGAACCTCGTGTGCTGGCCGCGCGACCGCCTGCCCATGACGCTCGCCGCCGATGTCCTGCGCGGCGGCCTCGCCGTGGCCACCGAAGCAGGGTGCCCGGTGGCCGGGGGTCACAGCGTCGACGACCCCGAGCCCAAATACGGGATGGCGGTGACCGGTGTGGCTGCGTCGGACCGTCTGCTCCGCACCGACGCGGGTCTCGCCGGGCAGCCGCTGTCGCTCAGCAAACCGCTTGGGATCGGCGTGCTCAACAGCCGGCACAAGCAGACCGGCGAGAACTTCCCGCAGGCGGTCGCGACCATGGTCGCGCTCAACCGAGCTGCCTCCGAGGCGGCGCTCGCCGGCGGCGCGCGTTGCGCGACCGACGTCACCGGGTTCGGCCTGCTGGGTCACCTCTACAAGCTGGCTCGGGCGAGCAACCTCACCGCGGTGATTGACGCCGACGCCGTACCCTACCTCGACGGCGCGCGTTCTGCCCTCGACGCCGGGTACGTGAGCGGAGGCACGCGTCGCAACCTCGAGTGGGTGACGCCGCACGTCTCGTGGGGTGGTCGCACGGGCGGTGACGAGCGCGAGCGTCTCCTGCTCGCCGACGCGCAGACNNCTTGTCCCTCGCGGCCCCCACGTGATCGTGGTGCGCTGAAGGTTTCGGCCAGCTATGCCGGAAACTCGCGCTCCAGGAATGCCACGGTCTGCTTCCATGCAGCTGCTGCCGCTTCGGGGTGATGGAACATCGCCGCGCGATGATTGTCAAACGCGTGGTTGGGACCGTGGTGGAGATGGAACTCCGTGTGCGGCCGGCCCTCGAATGCCTTCTCGACCGCGGCTCGCTGCTCGGCGGTGATGTACACGTCGGCGTCACCGAACTGGAAGAGCACGGGGCAGTGCACATCAGCCGCCTTGTCGAGATTGCCGGGGATCGCCGACCCGTAGTAGCAGACGGCCACATCGGGTTCCGAGGCGGCGGCGACCATGAACGCCATGCCGCCTCCGAGACAGAACCCGATGATGCCGGCACGTCCGTCGGTCACCTCGGCAACGGTGCGGAGATGTTCGACAGCACTCACCGAGTCACGCGCCGCCTGCGCCATGTCCAGCTTCTGCATCGAACCGAACGCGCGTGGCAGGGCGTTTTCGGAGCGTTCATCGATGACGGATTCACCGTCGATCCTGGAGTACAGGTCCGGCGCGAGCGCAACGTACCCGAGGTCACTGAGACGTGCACAGACGTCCTTGATGTAGTCGGTGACGCCGAAGATCTCCTGCACCACCACCATGCCGGACCCCGACCCGCTCACTGGAAGGGTGAGATACCCGTTGAATGCATGGCCGTCGTCGCCGCGGATGTGTTCCTCACGAGAATTCACCATCGCCGGAGCATACATCGACGCAAATCACCGGCCTCGGCATCGCTGCCAGGAGCACGCGGACCACGCATAATCGGCGCGCTGATTCAGAAGATGGTCACGAGGTGGGAAGTGGTGGAACATATCGTCGATGCCGCCGACGGCCGCAGGCTCGCCGTCGCGGACGGTGGCGATCCGGACGGTGTCCCAGTGCTCGTGCACTACGGCACGCCGAACTCGCGGCTCCAGTACGGTCCGGACGTCGCCACAGCGACCGAGCACGGGATGCGCATGGTCACCTACGACCGGCCCGGGTACGGCGGGTCGACGGCCCAACCGGGGAGGACCATCGCGGACTGCGCTGGGGACGTTCGCGCCATCTGCTCCGCGCTCGGCATCGACCGGCTGCTCACCTGGGGTATCTCGGGCGGTGGTCCGCACGTGCTCGCCTGTGCCGCGCTCCTGCCCGACCTCATCCCGGCGGCGGCCGCGCTCGCGTCGCCGGCACCCTGGGGCGCCGATGGACTCGACTACTTCGCCGGCATGGGCGAGATGAATGCGGACGATACCCGGCTCTACTTCCAGGACCATGCGGCGGCGCGAGCCAAGCTCGAACGTGACCGCGTCGACATCCTCGGCGCCAGCGCCGAGGAACTGAGCCAGATCTTCAGGACGCTCCTTTCGAAAGCTGACGCAGCTGTCTTCACCTCGCAGCTGGCCCAGTATTTCGTGGAAAGCTCCGCCGAGGGGCTCGGTCCCAGCGGTGAGGGCTGGTGGGAGGACGGGGTTTCCTGGCTGGAGCCGTGGGGGTTCGGATTCGCTGACATCAAGATGCCGGTGCTGCTCCTGCACGGCGAGCAGGATCGCTTTGTTCCATTTGGGCACGGCGTCTGGCTCGCGGCGCACATCCCCGGCGTCGAGGCTCGGCTCACCAAGGACGACGGCCACCTGACCTTGACGACCCGCCATCTCGGCGAGGTGTACGACTGGCTCCTGGAGCACTGGTAGCCGCCTTCCGGCACGAGGGCTTGCTCCCGATGATTTACATGAGCTGGTGCATGGTGTGATACTGCTGCTATCACGCGAGCGCTCAGTTGGAGGTCAGGACATGTCGGGTGAAGCTGATCAGGTCGCCGGCAAGGCGAAGGAATTGCAGGGCAAGGTGACCGGCGACAAGGACCTCGAGTCTGAGGGCAAGACCCAGGGAGCTGCGGGAAAGGTCGAGCACGCCGTGGGTGACGCCGGTGACAAGTTGAAGGGCGCCGGCGAAGCCCTCAAAGACAAGGCGGACGGCCGCTGAGCATCGCGCTCGCGAATCCCAGGAGAATCGTCAAGGAGGTGCCGGCATGAGGCGATCGAGTATTTCGTTGCTGCCCCTGATCTGGATCGTGATCGGAGTCGTGGTTGCGGCGACCCATCACTTCTTCGATCACGTCAGCACCATCGGAGCGATCCTGTCGGCCATCATCGCCGTGATCCTCTGGCCGCTCATTCTGCTCGGCGTCAAGATCGCGATCATCATCTGAAGTCCACGAGGCGCCGTCGCCGGCCGGCCTCTCCAAGGCCTCCATAATCGCGCGGTGCGCTTCGGAGTCTTCCTGCCGCCATTCGCGGAATTTGCTGAGCCACAACGTGTGGTTGCGCTGGCGAAGCTGGCCGAGGAGTCCGGCTGGGACGGGCTCTTTCTCTGGGACCACATGCTCGCCGCGCCCGGGATGGCGGTCGCCGACCCCTGGGTGACCATGGCCGCGGTCGCCACGGTCACGAACCGCATCCGTCTCGGCGCACTTGTGACCCCACTCCCGCGCCGCCGGCCCTGGGTGCTGAGCCGCGAGATGGCGACGCTCGACCAGCTCAGCGGCGGACGTCTGATCGCCGGCATCGGGCTCGGAGACGACGGGTGGTCCGAGTTCAGTTCGTTCGGCGAGACCGTCGATCCACTCATTCGTGGACAGATGCTCGACGAGGCGCTCGAGTTGCTGCAGCGCTTTTTCAGCGGAGCACCCGTGAGCTACTCGGGTCGCCACTACGTCGTGCACTCGCCGCCACTCCTGCCTGCGCCGCTCCAGATCCCGCTGCCCATCTGGGGAGGATTCAGATGGCCGAATCGCAAGCCCCTGGCTCGGATCGCAAAGCTCCAGGGCTGCTTCCCGATCTATCACACCCCCGGCGCGCTGCCGCCACCCGACCCCGCTGACATCCTGGCGCTTCGTGTCGCTCTCAGCGATCTTGGTGCCCAACCGGACCTCGACATCGCGGTGCGTTGCGCGCTCTCGCTCGAGGACCCGGCCGGCGTGCCGGAGACGGTCGCGGCGCTCGCGGAGTCCGGCGTGACCTGGATGCTCGAGGGCGTTCGTCCTGGTGCACCCCCAGACCAGGTGATGGCCGTTGTGAGCGACGGGCCGCCGGACGGGCTCTGACGGGTCACTCGCCGGTGACGCCGTCCAGCAGTTCGCGGGTCGCGTCTGCGTGGCCCGCATGCCGGGCCGTCTCGTTGATGAGATGGAGGAGCACCCAGCGCAGGTCGGTCCCATCAGCATTTCTGGTTGGCTCGGTCAGCGAGGTCGCTCGCGCGTAGTCGTCGGTCGCCGCCGCCCGCGCCCGATACGCGGCGACGGCTGATGACACTGTGAGCTCCGGCCCTGGCCGGAACTCCGCGTCGAGCCGGGTTGTCGGTGCACCACACATGGCGCCGTCGATCCACCGCCATTCGACACGGGTGAGGTGGTTGACGATACCGAGGAGCGATAAGAGCGCTCCGTCCGGCGTCCATCGCGCGTCGCCGTCGTCGAGGCCGTGGACCTTTCGCAGCACCGCACCGCGCAACCAGCCGAGCCAGCCGAGCAGCAGCTCGCGTTCATCAGGGTTTCCGAGCGGAAATATCGGATCGGGTTCGGCCGGCATGGCACCAACATTACGGCGCTGCCCGCGCTATCGCGCTGGGCCGTACGGTGACGCGGTGGTGCGATGATCGTGCACCCAAGTGAGCGCGCATTCCCGCTGTATCAACGCCTGGGATTCGCCGAGACCAACCAGATGCTGCACCTCGATCTTGATCTACCGGAGGCGGTCAGTTGAGCCGCTTCTCAAACCAGTGGTGCGCGTAGGGCTCGTCGTTGAAGGCTGGCACCTCGGCGTAGCCGGCGGATCGGTAGAGGCTGATGGCTTCGGCGAGCGTCTTGTTGGTCTCGAGCCGCAGAGTCCGGACGCCGTGCGACGCAGCCAGACGCTCGAGCTCGGTCAGGAGACGCCGGCCGACTCCGAGGCCCCGTGCGGTCTCGGCCACCCACATGCGCTTCAGCTCCGCAGGCCGGTCGCCGTGAAACTTCAGCGCGCCGCACCCGACGGGTCGCCCTCGTAGCCACGCCAGCACCAGCAGGCCGGCGGGGGGGCGCAACTCGCTGTTGTCCGCGCTGATGCTCAGCGACGGGTCGAAGCCCGCCTCGAAACGCCGATGGAGCTCAGCGAAATAGGCGCGCAGACACTGCTGCGCCTGGGGACGGGAGGGGTCGATTTCGGCGACGGCGATGGTTGCTGCGAGGATNNGCCCGGAAGGTGTCAGGCGAGCGGTGCGAATCCTCCTGTCGGGTGTGCTCTGGCCAAGGGTCACGAGTCCGGCCGCGACCAGGTTCGCGAGCAACCGGCTGAGGTACCCGGAGTCGAGCCCGAGCCGGGCGCGAAGCGTGCGAACGTCGCAGCCCTCCTCACCGA
>PNBE01000035.1:0-174 GCA_003135895.1 Candidatus Dormiibacterota bacterium | reverse complement strand
CGCGGGGAACGGCCGGGAATCCGAGTCCATAATGGGAAGCGAATTCGCCCGCGCCCGGGAGGTTATGCGTCGATGGCGCTCGAAGCCGCCGAGAAGATCGTCACCAACGATGACGGCGTCCACGCTGTGTCCTTCGCCACCGACCCTTCGCGATACGTGCACTGGCGTCTCAGC
>PNBE01000155.1 GCA_003135895.1 Candidatus Dormiibacterota bacterium | reverse complement strand
GGGTCGGCGGCCCGCTGGAGCACGGAGAGGATGTGATCCTTCGGCGTCATGCCGAGCACCAGCGTCAGCGCGAGATCCCGATAGTACGGGGCAACCCAGTCGTACTTGGGGCGCAGGTTCATGCCAAACGCGACCTGAACTGCCTCGTGACCTTCCGCCGAGATCCAGAACGGCGCGCGACCCTGGCGGTTCAGCACCCAGAGCCGCTCGTCGAGCAACCGTGAGCGGAGCATGTGCCGGTACATGAGCCGGAGCGTCTCCGCGTCGAGGCCGGCGCGAGCCTTGGTCTCGGTTCGGGTCATTGCCACGTGTCGATCATCCCTCCGAAGGAAGCTGACACCGGCGACGGTGCTTCGGCGCTCCATAGCCGCTCAAATGTGGATTGCTTCGCCGCTCACGGCCAGGGCAGCTTCTGAGAGCACTTCGCTGAGTGTAGGGTGTGGCGCGACCGCGTGGCCCATCTCGAAAGCAGTGGTTTCGAGAAGACCGCCCAGGGCCGGTCCCCAGATGAGCTCGGTCACCTCGTGGCCGATGATGTGGACGCCGAGGACGGTGCCGTCCGCCTTGTCCGCCACCACCTTGCAGAACCCGCCGGTCTCGCCCCAGATGAGCGCCCTGCCGTTGCCCCGGAAGGGCATGACCCCGATCGCGACCTCGTGCCCGGCGGCCTGGGCCTCGGCCTCGCTGAGACCCATGGACCCGATCTGCGGGGTGCAGTAGGTCGTGCGGGTCACGAGCCGGGGATCGAGCGGATGCGGATCGCGCCCGGCGATGGCTTCGACGGCGAGCACGCCTTCGTGGAGTGCTTTGTGGGCCAGCTGAAACCCTCCGACGACGTCGCCGACGGCGCTGACCCCGGTCGCACCGGTTCGGAGCATGGAGTCAACCGCGATGACCCCACGCTCGACCACGACCCCGGTCCCTTCGATGCCGATGTCCTCGACGTTGGCGGCCCTGCCGACCGCGACCAGCAGGACCTCGGCCTGGAGCCGCTGCTCCTTGCCGTCCTCACCGGCGACGGTCACGGCCACGCCGCCCTCGTTGCGCTCGATCGAGCCGAGGTCGAGACGGTGCCCCGGCAGGCAGGTGATCCCGCGTGCCTCGAACTGGCGGCGAAGCTCGGTGCCGACCGCTGCATCCTCCAGCGGCACCAGGTTGGGCAGCATCTCGACGATGGTCACGTCGGCGCCGCAGCTTCGGTAGAGCGATGCGAACTCGACACCCACGGCACCCGCGCCCAGCACGATCGCCGACCTCGGGACCCGATCGATCCGGAGTGCCTCATCGCTGGTGAGGATGACGCTCCCGTCGGCGGGGATGCCGGGGAGCTGCTTCGGCCGCGACCCCGTCGCGATGATCATTGAGCCGGCCTCGATCTCGACGGGATCGCCGCTCGCCGGGGTGACCGCGAGACGCCCCGCGCCGTTGAGGCGACCGCGCCCGCTGACCACGCTCACCTTGTTCTTGCGCAGGAGGAACTGCACACCCTTGTGCAGCTGGCTGACCACCTGGTCGCGCCGGCGACCGGCGACCGAATAGTCGAAGTGGACGTCGCCGGTGGTGACCCCGAAGGAGTCCGCGTGCCGCAGCTCGTCGAGCAGCGCCGCGCTCTGGAGCAGTGCCTTGGCCGGGATGCACCCACGGTGCAGGCACGTGCCCCCGACCTTGTCCTCCTCCACCAGCACCACGCTGAGCCCAAGCTGGGCTGCGCGGATCGCCGCCGGATAGCCGCCCATCCCGCCCCCGAGAATGGCGATGTCAAATTGTTCGGCCACGGGTCTTGAGTATATCGGCGAGGTCGTTCCTGCCACCCGCAGCTCGCCTCAGCCGGGGCAACCGGATGGCTCGGATGCGGCCCGTGTCAGGCCGAGAGGAACCGGCGAACCCCGAGGAAGCTCCCGAAGGCGCCGACGGCAACACCCCCGACCAGGAGCACGATCAGCAGGGTGATCGTGTAGCGGGTGTCGAAGGGAACGCTGAGCAGATTGCCCTGCGCGGCCTGGACGAATAGACGGTATGCGCCGAACACGACTGCTCCGGAGAAGATCGCCGCCAGCAGCCCTCCGAGCATCCCCTCGAGGATGAACGGCCAGCGCACGAACCAGTCGGTGGCGCCGACCAGCTTCATGATCTCGATCTCTGTTCGGCGCGAGTACACGGCGGTTCGGATCGTATTCATGATGATCACGATGCTGATGGTCAGGAGGATGACCGCGATGATCGCTCCGACCCACTGGATGACCGTGATCACCGTGTTGAGCTTGGAGATGACGTCCGAGTTGTAGTCGGTCGGGGTCGTGCTGTCGACGATCGGCGTGGCCTTCGCTTCGGCGTTGAACTGGCTGAGGTCGGTGAGCTTGCGGACGTTGAGATTCAGCGACGCGGGCAGGGGATTGCTGCCGAGGACGGCGAGTGCGTTCGAGATGGACTGGTTCTGTGATGCCTGCTGCTTGGCCTGGTCCTTGGTCTCGAAGGTCACCGAGATGACCCGCGGATCGTGCTTGAGGCGGCTCTCGAAATTCGTGATCGAGGCCAACGACGCGTTGTCGGAGAGGTAGATCTTGAGATGGCTCGCGTTCTGCTCCTGCCCCTGGAGCACGGTGTCGACGGAGTGGGTGAAGAGCAGCGAACCGCCGACCAGAAAGATGATCAGCCCCATGGTGAACACGCCCGCCAGCGAGACGCCGAGATTGCGCCGGAAATTCTGCCCGGCGCTGTGGAGTGCGAACCACAGCGACGCGAGGATCTGCCTCACAGGGTTGCCGTTCCTTCGCGCAGGTAGCTGCCCTCAGCCTCATCTCTGACCACGCGCCCGTTGTCGATGGCGATGACGCGGCGGCGGACGAGGTCGACCACCTCGCGGTTGTGGGTCGCCATCATCACCGTGGTGCCGCGATGGTTGATCTGAAGGAGCAGCTGCACGATGCCCCAGGAGGTGTCGGGGTCGAGGTTGCCGGTGGGCTCGTCGGCGAGGAAGATGCGCGGCCGGTGCACGAGCGCGCGGGCGATCGCCACGCGCTGCTGCTCACCACCGCTCAACTCGTCCGGGAACTTGTCAAGCTTGTCCTCGAGGCCGACGATCCAGAGGACCTCCTCGACCTTCTCCCGCATGTGGCGCTGGCCCGGGCGCGTCACCTGAAGCGCGAAGGCCACGTTCTGCGCCACCGTGCGCCGTGTGAGCAGCTTGTAGTCCTGGAACACGATGCCGAACTTGCGGCGCAGCTTGGGCAGCTTGCGATGCGACATCCGGCTCACCTCCTGCCCGTCGATGAAGATCCGCCCGGTGGACGGAGCCTCGTCGCGGATCAGCAGGCGCACCAGGGTCGACTTGCCCGCACCGCTCGGTCCGACCAGAAAGCAGAAGTCGCCTTGATGGATCGCCAGATCCACGTCGCGCAGGGCCTCCGTTCCGTTCGGATAGACCTTGCTCACGCCGTGAAACGAGATGACTGGGCGCAGCGCGTGCTGAGGGGGGGCCGCAGATCGTTCCGCAACCGCCACGCTCACCAGGCTGCCTCCTGGGGCGATGTATTCATAGGATGGTTTCTGGGATCGCTACTGGGTCGGCGGCCAGTATAAGCCGGGGTTCCGGCGGACTCCCGCGATGTTTCACAGATTGGTCACTTCCGTACGGGGATTGGCCACTGCCGTCCTATCAAGACGCCTTCGATTCTGCACCCTCGCGCGCCGCCCAGTGCAGGTATCCCTCGATGAACGGGTCGATGTCTCCGTCGAGGACGCCCTGGGCATTGCCCACCTCCACCGCGGTCCGGTGATCCTTGACCATCGTGTAGGGGTGGAGCACGTAGGAGCGGATCTGGCTCCCCCACTCGGCCGCGATCAGCTCGCCCTTGAGATCGGCGACCTTCTGCGCGTGGGCGGCCTGCTGCAGCGCCAGCAGCCGGGAACGCAGCACCCGCCAGGCGACGTCGCGGTTCTGCTGCTGCGATCGCTCGTTCTGACAGGTGACCACGACACCGGTCGGGATGTGCGTCAACCGGACCGCCGACGAGGTCTTGTTGACGTGCTGACCGCCGGCGCCGCTCGATCGGAAGACGTCGGTCCGGACGTCATCCGGGTCGATCTCGACGGTGACCGTGTCCTCGATCTCCGGGGTGACCTCGACGAGCACGAAGGACGTGTGCCGCCGGTGGGCGGCGTCGAAGGGACTGATACGGACCAGCCGGTGCACCCCGTGCTCACCCTTGAGCAGGCCGTAGGCGCGCGGGCCCGAGATCCGGATCGTCGCCGACTTGATGCCCGCCTCGTCCCCCACCGACTCCTCGAGAAACTCCACGGGCATGCGATGCTGCTCGGCCCAGAGCAGGTACATGCGCAGCAGCATCTGCGCCCAGTCCTGCGAATCGGTGCCACCGGCACCCGCGTGGATCCCGATCAGGGCGACATGGTCGGTGTAGGGGTCGCTGAAGAGCAGGTCGATCTGGCGGCGGCCGATCTCCTTCTCGAGCGCGCGAAGCTCTTTCTCGATGTCCTGAGTCATCGCCTCGTCCGGCTCCGCGTCGAGCATGGACGCCAGCTCGCGCGTGTCGCTGGCACGCTGCGTCAACGACTCCCAGGTGCTCAGGTCGTCGCGGATGCGTGCAGCTTCCTGGTTGAGCGTCGCCGCGTTACGCGGATCGTCCCAGAGATCCGGCGCCGAGATCTCCCGGTCGAGTTCGGTCAGACGGAAGCGTTTCCCATCGAGGTCAAAGATGCCCCTGGAGCTCGGCTATCCGGGCGGCGATGTCGGAGGCGCGGTCTTCAAGCTCGCTCATCCGCCGAGTATTCCACAATGAAGTGATGCAAACCGTCGCCGCCGTGCCCGCTGCCGCGATCGGCGAGTTGTTCTCCGACATGCCGCGCGCCTTCGATTTCGACGACGTGTCGTTGGTGCCGCGCGTCCCGTCGACGCTCGCGCACCGCACCGAAGCCCTGCCTGCCGTCGACTTCGGGCCGGTGCGGCTGACCGTGCCGCTGATCGGATCGCCGATGCCGGACGTCTGCGGCGTCGACATGTGCCAGGCGCTTGGCGCACACGGAGCTCTCGGCATCCTGCCTCGCTTCCAGACGGTCGACGAGCAGGCCGCGCAGCTGCGCGAGGTCGCCGCGCCGGGCGGTCCGGTCGCCGCCGCGCTCGGGGTGACCGGTGACTACCGCGACCGGTTCGCGCGGATCATCGAGGCAGGCTGCCGGATCGTGTGTCTCGACACCGCCAACGGCGCGCACCAGCAGGTCGGGAACGCGGTTCGCTGGGTGCGCGACCAGGACCCCACGGTGTTCCTCATCGCGGGCAACGTCGCGACCGCGGAGACGTTCCGATGGCTCGAGGATCACGGCGTCGACGCGATCCGCGTGGGAATCGCCGGCGGTTCGGTGTGTGAGACCCGCACCGAGACGGGGGTCCATGTGCCAACGCCCTACAGCGTTTACGAATGTGCCCAGGTGCGCCGGCACGCGCTGATCATCGGCGACGGCGGCGTCCGTACCCCGGCCGACATGTGCAAGCTTCTCGCGCTCGGGGCGGACAGCGTCATGGTCGGCTCGGCGCTGGCGGGCACGTATGAGGCTCCGGGCCGTGTGATCGTCGTCGACGGGAAGAAGTTCAAGATAATGCGCGGTGCCGCCTCCTTCTCCGTGCAGCAGGAGTTCGCCGGTGAGGATCCGGAGTACATCGAGGGCGCCGAATCGATCGTGGCGTACAAGGGCAGAGTCGCCGACGTGCTCCAGCGCTACGTGGCCGGACTGCGAAGCTCCATGTCGTACATGGACGCGCGGACACTCGACGAGTATCGGAGCAAGGCGAGCTTCATCCGGATGCGGTAGGTACCGGCTGGTTAGAACGGCACCGGCGTGGCGAGCAGTCCCTGTCCGGACGCTCGACCCGAAAGAATCGAGCAGAAGTCGAGTGCATCGAGTTCGATCGGCTCACCACCATCGCCCGCCCGCCACGTGCCGCCTGCAGCGCCGGTGAGCGTCAGCGTGAACGGCTCGCCATGGCGGTGCGCCCAGTCCGCGACAACGTTGGCGACAATCCGGCCGTCGTGCTGCTGGGTCACCACCATCGCACGCCCGGTTGCGCGCGTGACGTCGATGCGGTGCATCCACGTGTCGCGCGTGAAGATCGTATCGACGAGCAAACCGTATGCCCATCGTTCCGTGTCGAAGGGCGGATCCTGCTTGAAGCGCATGACCGTGCGCATCACGGCCGGGGTCCGCCGTCGTGCACGCACCGCCTTCGGCGCGCCGGCCGCAAGTCGATCCACGAGCTGTTCCGGCGTCAGGCCGGCACGATCGCGCACCTGCGATGCGTTCAAGGCGTCGATCATGGCCCCACCGGTGCGCTTGCGAGCGACGCCGAAGTCATGCACAAACTGACGAAATGACCCCTGCGCTTCCGCCATGCCGACCACGTGCGCGACCATCTCCTGCACGCTCCAGAGCGTACAGACGGTGTCCTTCGTCCAGTCGTCCGCGCTCAGGGTGCGCAGCAATGCCACCATTCGGGCGAACTCGGTCTCGGCTAGCCCCATCGCCTCGTCGTGGCCGAGCGCCGGTATGGTCGTGACCTCCGGTGCGGTCGTCATCCCGGTTGACATGGTTGCCGTCATGGGTCCTTCCTTTTTGCGTGGGCGGAGAGGGCGTGATCGGTGTACATGTCGACCACCTCGTCGATAAGTCGCAACCACCGGTCGCCACCCGGGTCGTTGGCGATCTGCTGTGCTGACAGGCCGCTCACCAGCGCCGTCCAGATGTCGAACGCCTCGGAACCGCCCAGGCCGGCCGCCGCAAAGCGCTCGCGCATCTGATCGTGGACCAGCATCGCGACCGCGTAGGCGTCGGCCGAGGGCTCGAAGTTCGGGATGGTTCGCTGGAACAGCAACTGATAGCGCTGGACGTCTTCCACGCTGAATTCCACGAACAGGTGTGCACCCAGACGGAGGCCCGCACGCGCGTCCTCGGGCCACTGCTGGTCGGTGAGACGCGCGAGCAACTGGCGGTTGCCCTGCACGAACATCGCGTCGTAGATGGCGCGCTTCGAATCGAAATACCAGTACAGCGACGGCGGCCGCATACCGATCTTGGCGGCCAGGTCCCTGAGCGAAAGCCCGGCCAGGCCCTCGGTGCGCGAGATCTCCCACGCCGCCTCGAGGATCTCGGCGATGACGGCATCGCGCCGTTCGGCGCGCCTATCCCGAGTCGGTATCTCTAACACTGTTCGAATTATCGCACAGCGTTAGAGGTTGTTGCAAGTCCGGGGGCCACACCGCGCGCAGCGCTGGATCGTCCGCGCCAGCCCAGCCCGCGTCAGCTCAGTTCGGCGATCAACTCCGCTGAGGTCATGGGCTTGGAGAACATGGGGTAGTCGTACTTGAGCGCGTTGGCGTGCTCCTCCTCCGAGGTCGCTGCGACGCAGTCGCTGAGCGTGATCACCTCGTAGCCGTTCTCATAGCCGCTGCGCATCGTCGACTCGACGCAGCAGTTGGTGAGGAACCCACCCAGCACAATCGTCGAGATTCCCTTGCTGCGCAAGATGAAGTCGAGGTTGGTACTCGCGAACGTGTCGAGGCCGCGCTTGCCTTCGATGACGATGTCGCCTTCCTGCGGGTCGAGTTCCTCGGTGATCGCCGCCCCCCAGGTGCCCTTCACGAATGCGTTTCCGTCGACGACGCCTTTGAGGATGCCGTAGGGATGATCGCTGATCTCGTTGTATCCCTTGGCGAACATGATCGGCGCGTGCATGATCGTCGCGCCGGCGGTCCGGGCTGCTTCGACAACCCGCTCGGTGTTCGCGAGCATGTCGGTGTTCTCCATCACCGCCTCGACGGCGGCGTGCAGAACGCCACCCTCTGAGGTGAAGTCGTTCTGATACTCGATGAGGACGACAGCGGTTTTGGCTGGGTCGATCGACACTGGGAAACCTCCTGAGGCCGGTCTATCACAGCACGCCGTCACCGGCGACGGGCGCCGATCTGATGGTAGTCCGGTCGCTTGCGGGCGGCTGTTCGGAGGGTCGCACCGGACCTACACGGTTTTGTATATACTACTGCGATGTGCGCGTCCGAGACGGCGGCTGCGTCTGGCCCGGATGCGACCGGCCTTCGTCGTGGACAAACGCGCACCACCTGGTGCATTGGGCTTACGCAGTGGCCGGCAGGGTCGTGCTCGTCACCGGGTGGCGGCGTCGTTGATCACCGCCATTTCGTCAGGCGCGATGTACCACGCTCCGGTGACGTAGCTCGCGAGCATCTCTGGCAAAGACTTGTTCTCTCCGACGATTGACGGTGCGCCAAGGGTCAGGGAAATATGGTCGCGGTCCAGGAGCCTGTCTTCCCGTTTGCGATGTCGGTGTAGGAGCCGGACATGGTGCTGCCGGACACCGTCCCGGTGTACGTGACCACGCCGACGGCTCCGAAACTGATCATGCTGCCTGTCAGATTGCCGCTGATATGGAGGCTGTCGGGCGGTGACGACATCATGATCGTCCCGTCGAGCGCGTTAGCGGTCTGCGTCCACGTGAGGGAAAACGAGCCGTTGAACGGGCCGGTGTACTGTCCCGCCCACGTTCCGCTCAGGTCGACGGAGGGCGGAGCCTGGGTAGCGGTTGGCGTCGGCGTGGGAATGGACGTTGGAATCGCCGTCGGTCGTATCGGCGAGTGGGTAGGGGGACGTTGCTAGATGGCGACAAGGACGCCCACGGTTGCAGTGACCGCGACCAGCACCGCGAGCGCGGCCGCTGGCCTCCACCTATGTCCGGGTGGCTCGTCTCCCATGACCTCGACGATGATGCGCTCGCTGGCCACAGAGCAGGGAGCGCGCTGCTGTCGGCAGTGGGTCGTGGACGACCTCGGCTGCGACGCCGCCCAGGGTTACCTGATGGGTCGACCCGTGCCGGCGGAAGACTTCGACCTTGGCCCGGTGGCGACCAAGGCGCTGCACCGCCCTGCGACCGGCGCCAGGGTGCTGCCCCGTCTCACGCCTCCAGTGGCGGCCTGACGGGAGCGCGCTCGAGGCGAGGCGACGTGCCGCGCGCCCAACCGTGCCACGCGTCCGCCTGTCAGCGCCCCGTGGCAGTACTCGTACTTCTCGAGGAAGGCTCAAAAGTCATTACCACCCAAGGGACGTCTCGGTACCCACCCATATCCCTACCTCAACCGCGGCTCCATGCCGCGTAGGTTTTCAGGCACCTCCTACGGATTCATTCAGCGCCGTGCTGGCGCCTCGCCTCAGACTCCATGCAGGAGCAGACCGATCGCGCCGGTCGCGACCACAAGGACAGGTTCTTTCAGTCGAAACTTGAGCTTCCACAGGTAGCCGAGGCTTGTGATCCCGATGAGCAGCGTCGGGATGTCGATGATCACCCCCCGAGCCAGGATGACCGTGGCGCCCGCAATAGCTCCTGCAGCGCCGGCAGTGGCGCCACGTACGAAGCCTCGTACCCACGCGTCCTGGCGGTGGCGAATGAACCACCGCCCGGGGATAACCACACCGAGATAGATCGGGGTGAAGATGGCGACAGCCGAAACGACGGCCCCGAGCGGCCCCGCGACCACATAGCCGATGAAAGCAGCGGTGATCACGACCGGACCGGGCGTAATGAGCCCCACTGCAACCGCATCGAGAAATTGATGCTCGGTCAGCCAGTGATTGTCGAGAACGACACCTTGGCGCAGGAACGGAACAATCGCCAGTCCACTCCCGAAGATGAACGCACCCGCCTTGAGAAAGAAAAGGCCGAGCGCCAGCAGCGTCGAGGCCCCACCCTCACTCGCGAGCACCGGTGCTGATGGGAGCGGCATTGCGATAGCGGGGAGAAACCGTCGCGACTGTAACCAGTTCGGAGGTGCGTCCCAGACCAGGATCACGAGGCCGGCCGCGATGATAAGCAACGCAACCTCAGTTCCGGTCACGGCAGTGGCGACTCCAATGACCGCTGATATAACCCAGAGCCTCGCATCCTTACCGTCAGTCAGCCGAGCAAGTTTCGCGGTCGCGAGGACGATGATCGCAATCACCGCCGGTGAGATCCCGAGGAACCGGCCGAAGCCGACACGTTGGTCAGCTCCCACCTCCGCGGCGATCGAGCGCGATTCCGGTCTGGTCCCGGGCCCTGCGCCGCCGACGTCCGACTCACCGCCCCCGTTCCTAGTCACTGCTTCATCCCCGCTCCCCCGATTCCGGCGCCCTTAGCGACAGCGCCGCGTCCTATGCCTCCGCGGACGTCCGCGTGCCGGCCAACTACGCTCGCTGCGACACCTCGCCCGTGCACCACGCATACAGAGCGTCGTACACGAATCGCCCACGCTCGAGCAAGCGTAGGTCGTCGCTCTCGACGTCCAAGCCGCCGGACCCGATCGCAGCCAGTCCAGGACCGAGCGGGTCACTATTGCGATCCTCAGACACGTCGGCGGCGTGCACGATCCGCGCCAGCCGAACCAGCGCAGCATTCCCATTGAGATCGAACTCGTCGATGAGGGTCTCGAAACTGCATTTGCTTCCGCGATGCGTGTATTCAGCGCCTAGAGCATCAAAAGAGTGGCCTCCCTGCTCCTCGGCCACCGAGAGGACATGGGCAGCCGGCACATAGAGAATCTCTGCATCCGGATCGATGAACTTGGCGATCAGCCAGGGGCAGGCGATCCGGTCCGTCTTCGGTCGTGCGCGCGTCACCCACTTCACGAATGTCCCTCCTGGGGCACTGGTCGATCGACGTTGTTGATTTGTAGTCCGGCGAGGTTGAAATACCCTCCGGTCATCTCGTAGCGCGTGATTGGTCGATAGCTCACCGCCTGATGGACCTCGGATGCAGTCAGCGCCTTCCGTTCTGGGGTCGCGATCCACGCGTCGAAGACCTCGTGACTGGGCCAGATGGTGAGCACCAACGTCTCGCCGCTCCCGGGATCGGCTGGCTCGAGGATCAACTCGGCGAGGATCCCGTGCGCTTCGCGGGTTCGACGGCCTTCGGCTATCCAAGAGAGATATCGCTCACCGACGATAGTCGGCACACCGACAGTTCGGAGGCAGGCAATCATCGGGTTGAGCGGAACCGTGCGTATTGTGTAACCATGGTTGCACCATACCAAAGACGAGGCGGCGTCGTGGCCCCTCCCCGGACCCGGTTGACGCGACCCTGGATTCGTACTAAGGTGCAACCGTGGTTGCATCCTTTCTTTGCGATTCCAAGTCCCAGAGCCATGCCCGGCCGCATTGAGTGGGTGCTCCTTGCCTATCGGCTGCCTCGCGAGCCTTCCACCCCGCGAATCACGGTCTGGCGCAAGCTCAGACGGCTCGGTGCAGCTCAGTTAGCCGATGGCTTGGTGGCCCTGCCGCGTGATGCACGGACCAAGGAACAGTTGGAATGGATCGCGGGCGAGGTCGTCGAAGCCGGTGGCACCTCCACCATGTGGCTCGGACGCATCGCCACTGCACGGGCCGAGCGAGAACTGATCGCGCAAATGGTCGACGAAATCGCCGCGGAATACGAGTCCGTCAGCCGCGATGCTGCCGCTGCCCGAGCTGAAGATGGCCCAAGCCACCATCGCGCCGCCGCTCGCCTCCGCCGTGAACTGCATCGGATCGCGCAGCGCGACTACTTTCCGCCTCCTTCCCGCAATCGTGCTCATCGGGCCGTCGAACTGTTGGCTGAACATGAGTTGGTGACTGCGTAGTGCTCTGGGCGACCCGTGCCGCGTGCCATGTGGATCGATCGGCATGCGCATGGCTGATCCGTCGCTTCATCGACCCAGGCGCAACCTTCTGCTTTGTCGACGATCCGGATGAGGTTCCTGCTCAGGCAACACCGTTCGACATGCCGGGCGTAGAGCTGTCGCACCATCATGGCGATTGCACCTTTGAGACCATGATCCAGCGCTACAACCTGGATGACCCCGTGCTCGCGGATGTCGCAAGAATCGTCCACGAAGCCGACCTGGCGGACGATCGCTTCGATGCACCTGAGGCGCCAGGTCTCGACGTTCTGTGCCGGGGCCTGTCAATGGTGCTCAGTGACGACGACATGCTGGCAATCACTCTTCCACTCTTCGACGGGCTGTACGAGCATCGCCAACGGGCTCTTAGCGCGCAGCGCTTGCCCGCGTGACAAGTGGTCGGAACCGCGGACGTCGCCCGGGCCGCCGGACCTAACAGTTGTGCGGTGGACCTCCAACTGATGCCTAGGCACGGCATCTTGGTGTTGTCTTCGACCTTCAGATTGCAACGATGGCCCGACTCCCGCTGACGGTGCTCGGTCGTGACGGCCGACTCCTCTTCGCCACCCGGATCGCCCGCCTGTTCGGGTACGGATTCCTATCGGTGATCCTTGTTCTTTACCTGGCTGCGCTGGGCTTTGACGGTATCCAGATCGGGTTACTGCTCACGCTGACACTCATTGGCGACGCGGCCATCAGCCTGTGGTTGACGACTCACGCCGATGCGTTCGGGCGCCGACGTGTGCTCCGCATTGGCGCTGGACTCATGGCCGCTGCGGGGATCGTCTTCACCCTCACCGGCAACTTCTGGGTGCTACTCATCGCAGCGACCATTGGGGTCATCAGTGTCAGCGGTGGCGAGGTGGGGCCGTTCATGGCCGTCGAGCAAGCGTCGCTGAGTCACCTCTTGCCGGATCGGGAACGGACCCGCATCTTTGGCTGGTACAGCTTGGTCGGCTCGTTCGCCACCGCGATCGGGTCCCTGTGCGCCGGAGTCCTTGTTGGGGGTCTACGCGCCCTGGGCACCTCCCCACTCGACAGTGATCGCGCCGTGATCCTCGGCTACTCGGTGGTCGGGATAGCGCTCGTCGTTCTCTTTGGGCTGCTGTCGCCAGCGATTGAGCTTGCGCAGGCCGATCGTTCCACGATCGCCGGAAGACTTGGCCTGCACCGCTCGCGCGGCACGGTGCTCAAGCTCTCCGGACTGTTCAGTCTCGACTCCTTTGGCGGCGCCATGGTGACCCAGAGCTTGGTGGCGTACTGGTTCACGCTTCGATTTGGAGCCGAGCCGGCTCTCTTGGGGGTGCTCTTTTTTGTTGCCAACCTGCTCGCCGGGCTCTCCTCTCTCGTGGCGACTCGTGTGGCTTCCCGTGTCGGCCTTATCCGGACGATGGTGTTCACCCACATGCCGGCCAACGTGCTGTTGATCGCAATGCCGCTCATGCCCACGTTGCCACTCGCGGCGCTCATGCTCTTCTTGCGCTTCAGCATGAATTCGATGGACGTTCCCGCCCGCCAGTCGTACGTACTGGCGGTGGTCGATCCCAATGAGCGCTCCGCGGCAGCGGGTGTCACCGGCATCGCTCGCACACTGTCGGCGGCCCCCGCGCCGCTGATCGCGACTCCCCTGATCGGCGTCGCCGGTCTTGCCAGTCTTCCGTTCTACATCGGCGGCGGTCTCAAGCTCTCATATGACCTGCTGCTCTATTACCTCTTCCGGGCGGCACGGCCGCCCGAGGAGCGTCCGCGCGATCAACCTTTCGGAGGCAGAACCAAAGGATCTAACGCGAACTGAGGGAGCCGATGGGGCCGCGACCGTCGCTGGGTTGGACGGCCCAGACATGTGGTTGAACCTGAAACGTACCCTACTGGGCTGGCCGAGCATGATCCAGCCCGACCCGCTGTGACCCTGATCTTATGTTCAGGGACGCTGATGTCAGAAGCCCGGCTACTTCCCGTGGCAGTACTTGTACTTCTTTCCAGACCCGCAGGGACACGCCTGGTTGCGACCCACCTTCCCCTGCGGTGCCCCGTTGGCACCCGCGCCGGCACCGGCACCGTTCCCGTTCCCGTCGGCTCGACGCGTGCCCGCCGCTGACGACTCGACGATGTTGCGCACGATCGGCTTGGTGACCAGTGGCGCTGAGACGCGCGTGCCCGTGGCACGAGCGAGCGCACCGCTGGCGAGCGCCGCGGCCGGCCGAGCGGGTGGCACGAGCGCACCGTCGATCGCGCCTCCGGGTCGATCTGCCCGTGGCGACGGTGGCGCGGTCGCCTCGGCTGCACCCGCGGTGGGGGCGGGAGCCGCAGCCTCGGAAGCGTCGCCGTCCGCCTCCCGTGCGGCCGCGTTGGGATCCACCCGCCGGATTTGGACATTGAGCAGCGCACGGACGATCTCACGCTGGATGTCCTCGGTCAGATCCTGAAATGCGGTAAACGCCGCGGCCTTGTACTCGACCAGCGGATCCATCTGGCCGTATGCCTGGAACCCCATCCCCTCACGGAGGTGGTCCATCTGAGTCAGATATGACAGCCACCGGGAGTCGATCACCTGGAGCATCACGCTCTGCTCGACCTCGCGGAGCAACTCGGCGCCGTACTCCTGCTCCTTCTCCTCGTAGAGCGCGATCAGTTCGCCGGTGAGTGTCTCCGACACCTCATCGACGCTGGCACCGAGGCTGTCAACGCTGACCTCCGAAAAGGGCGGCAGCCCCGCCGCGAACAGGCGCATCTGCGTCCAGAGCCCCTCGAAGTCCCACGCCTCGCGATGCCGCCCCTCGCAGTAGGTCGGCACCTCGGTGGTCACGACGTGCTCCACCATCATGATGAAATTCGAACGGGTGTCAGTTCCCTCGAGGATCTTGCGACGCTCGCCGTAGATGATCTCGCGCTGCTTGTTCATGACGTCGTCGTACTCGACGACGTGACGCCGGCTGTCGAAGTTGTGTCCCTCGACCCGCGCCTGCGCGCCTTCGATCTGTCGCGACACCATCTTCGACTCGAGCGGCGTGTCCTCGTCGACGCCGAGCTTTTCCATGAAGCCCTGCATGCGCTCGCCACCGAAGACGCGCATCAGATCGTCCTCGAATGACAGAAAGAATCGCGACTCGCCGGGATCGCCTTGACGGCCCGCGCGGCCGCGCAGCTGGTTGTCGATACGCCGCGATTCGTGACGTTCGGTGCCGATGATGTAGAGGCCGCCGACATCGGACACACCCTCACCGAGCACGATGTCGGTGCCGCGCCCGGCCATGTTCGTGGCGATGGTGACGCTGCCGCGCTGGCCCGCGTTGGCGATGACGTCGGCCTCTTTCTCGTGCAGCTTGGCGTTGAGCACGGAGTGCTCGACCCCGAGCTTGTCGAGCATGCGGCTCAAACGCTCACTCTTCTCGATGCTGGTCGTCCCAACCAGGATGGGCTGGCCCTTCTTGTACCGATCGGCGATCTCGTCGACAACCGCGCGGTACTTGCCGTCCTCGCCCTTGTAGATGAGGTCGGGCTCATCCAGACGCACCATCGGGCGGTGCGTCGGGATCGGCACCAC
This sequence comes from Candidatus Dormiibacterota bacterium, assembly GCA_003135895.1. GTDB lineage: Bacteria > Chloroflexota > Dormibacteria > Aeolococcales > Aeolococcaceae > Palsa-851. Next base: position 10,170 of record PNBE01000155.1, on the reverse strand, counting down.
CTCGAGGGTGTAGATCTTGTGGAACTCCTCGGCCTCGGTGAGCGCCGTGCCGGTCATGCCGGCGAGCTTGTCGTACAGCCGGAAGAAGTTCTGGAAGGTGATGGTCGCGAGGGTCACCGTCTCCTGCTGAACCGCGACGCCTTCCTTTGCCTCGATCGCCTGGTGGAGACCGTCCGACCAGCGGCGTCCCGGCATCGTCCGCCCAGTGAACTCGTCAACGATGATCACCTCGCCATCGCGCACGATGTAGTCGCGATCGCGCAGCCACAGCGCGTGCGCACGAAGCGCCTGGTTGATCTGATGCGCCTCGGCCGCGTGCTCCATCTCGTAGACGTTGGAAATCCCCGTCCACTTCTCAATCTTGTCGACGCCCTCCTCGGTGAGCGTCGCCGACTTGGTCTTCTCGTCGATCGTGTAGTCGTCGTCGGCCACGAGCCGCGGGATCAATCGAGCGTAGGTGTAGAACTTGTCGGTTGCCTCGCTGGCCTGCCCGCTGATGATCAGCGGCGTGCGCGCCTCATCGATGAGGATCGAGTCCACCTCGTCGACGATCGCGTAGCGCAACCGCCTTTGCACGCACCCTTCGAGCCGCTGCGCCATGTTGTCGCGCAGGTAGTCGAAGCCGAGCTCGTTGTTCGTTGAGTAGGTGATGTCCGCCGCGTACGCCTCGCGACGCGTGACCGGACGGAGGTGTTGCAGACGCGGGTCCGGGTGCGTGTCGTCGACGAATTCCGGATCGTACACGTAGGACAGATCCTGCCCGGCGATGACGCCGACCGACAGCCCGAGGAAGTGATAGAGCGATGCGTTCCAGCCGGCGTCGCGTCGAGCCAGGTAGTCGTTGACGGTCACGAGATGCGCGCCCCGTCCCTCGAGTGCGTTGAGGTACAGCGCCAGTGTCGCGACCAGCGTCTTACCTTCACCGGTCTTCATCTCTGAGATGCGCCCCTGGTGCAGGACGATGCCGCCGATCAGCTGGACGTCGAAATGGCGCATGCCGAGGGTGCGCGTCGACGCCTCGCGCACGACAGCAAACGCCTCGGGCAGCAGGTCATCGAGTGCCTGGCGACGTTCCGCATCGCGCTCCTGCTCCTCGGCGCGCTGCATGGCCATCTCCTCGGTCTCCTCGCCGAGGCCGGCGGCGAAGGACTGGCCGTGGGTGATGTCGACGCCCTCAACCCCGAGGCGCTCCCGGAATTCCCGAGTCTTGTCGCGGAGTTGGTCGTCGGTGAGCGCGGACATCTCAGCTTCGAGGTCGTTGATGAGGTCCACGACCGACTGGTAGCGCTTGATCTCGCGCTTGACGGGGTCACCCAGAACCTTGTTGATCGGCTTTCGCAAGAGGGACATAGACCCTTCCATTGTGGCAGCCCTCGCCCTTCACGAAACCGCGGCCACCACCACGACGTCGACCAGCGAGGCCCCTGCGTGGGCCAGAACCGCGGCCGCTGCCCCGGCGGTGGCGCCCGTTGTGAGGACGTCGTCGACGAGCCACAGATAGGCGCCCCCCAGGGCGCTGCCGGTCCAGGCGAACGCACCGGCGACGTTGTCCCGTCGGGTCGCCTCATCGCGACCGGTCTGGGGCCGTGTGTTCCGAATCCTCGCGAGGTTCTCGAGCACGGGCACGTCACGGGCCTCGGCGATCACGGTTGCGATGACCTCGGCCTGGTTGTACCCGCGCTGCCGCCGCCGGCGCGGGCCGAGCGGGAGGGCCACCACGGCTTCGGGGGTGAAGAGCCGAGGGCCGGAGAGGCGGTTCGCGGTCATGGCGGCAAGCTCCTGCAGCGCGCGACGATCGCCGCCGTACTTGCCGCGATGCAGCGCGGCGCGCACCGGCTCGACGAACTCGAAACCGGCGAACGCGCTCCCCTGGCGCATCCGGCGCACCCCCGGGATCGGCAGGGCGCTCATGGCTGCGGCGCAGTTCGGGCAGATCGATGGGTCCGAGACCGCCTCACAGCCTGCGCAGCGCCGCGGGGCGACGGCGTCGAGGAGCAACCTGGCGAGTGCGGCGAGCATGGGTGCAGGTATGCGTGGGCGCGGCAGACGCGCTCCGGACAACGTGTCGACGGGCACGCCGGCGTCGTCAGGCAGCCCGGGCCCGAGCCGCCAACGGCCAGCGCGCCTGGCCGCTCGAGGTCTAACTAACCCTCGCCGAACGCGTCCAGCGCCGTCTGCATGCAGGAGATCAACTCGCGCGCCGACGCGACGCTCAGCTCGAGCGCGACCCGCTCACTCACGGGGCGCCCCGCATCGACGAAGTCGACGATCAGGGCGTGGTCGAGGGTCGCGTGGAATGGGTGGTCGACCGACACCACCGCCGTGGTGATCGGCGTCCACATACCGGCAGCCTTGGCGCTCCCGGTCAGCGCCGCCCTCTCAACGATGTACGAGCACATGTCTGTCTCCTAGCGCAGATGGCGGCCGAAGAAATCGAGGATGAGACGCCAGCCCTGGACGGCGGCCTCGACCCGGTACATCGGCCGATCGACCGCAAAGAAGCCGTGACCCGCATTCTCGAAGGTGTGGAACTCGTGCTCCTTGCCGAGACGCGTGAGCTCCGCGTCGATCTGGGCGACCTCGTCGGGCGACGGGTTCTTGTCCTCCGCCCCGAAGAGCCCGAGGATCGGACACGAGATCTTCGGGGCCCGATCGATGATCGGCTCCATCCTGTACGGCAACTCCGGCGGCGAGCTCGAGACCACGAACGCCCCATAGCAGTCGACGGCGGCGTCGACCGAGAGCTCGCACGCGGCCAGGAATGACTGCCGCCCACCCGAGCAGTACCCGATGCTGCCGACATTCCCAGTGCTCACTGGCAATCCCCGCAGAAAGCGGATCGCGCCCGCCGCATCGCCGAGGAATTGCTCGGTGGTGATCCACCCGGCGGCACGTGCCGCCGCGGCTGCGTCATCGGCAGCAAGGTCGGGGCCGAAGCGGTGATACAGGTTCGGGGAGATCGCGATGTACCCCTCGGCCGCGAACCGCCGGGCGATCTCTTTGGTGGGCTCATCCCATCCGGGTGCGTGGTGAATCACCAGCACCCCTGGAAACGGACCCGGACCGAGGGGTCGGGCGAGGTAGGCGCCGATCTCTTCGTCGCCGTTGCCGACGATCGTCACCGTCTCGGCGAGCAGTCCCTGGTACACGTCGTTCCTCCAATCACGAAAGGTGGTGAGGCGCGACCGTACCGAATCAGGACATTGTCAGGAGGTCTCCCACCCCGACGCCCGCACGCGCGAGCGCGCCGCTCGGCAGTTCGATCGCCGCCTTGGCCCGGCGGACGACACGCGATATCCGCCACGGCCGGAGCCCGTGGTACAGCCGTACCACGTGGCCGTCGCCGTCGATGAACGCGACATCGACCGGGAATCGCATGAAGAACATGTGGATCGAGCTGCACGGACGCAGACAGAGGCCGGCATCGGCCCCCAGCTCGCGGCGGCCCATCAGGCCCATGAATCGCTGCCAGGGCGTATCCGCCATCGCCACCGCACCGGCGACTGTTGTGCCCGCGGACGTGGTCAGGCGAAAGCTTCGCTGAGTCGAGGACATGACCGGATGCTAACCGCGGATTTGCAGCGCGTCGCCGCCGTCGCTAGGTCGTCGCTCGGCTGTCAGGGATGGTGACGCGCACCTCGGTCCCGAGCCCGAGGCCACTGCGCACCTGGACGCGTCCACCGACCAGGGCTGCCCGTTCGCGCATCTGGATGAGGCCGAGCCCGGCGGTGCGCCCCAGGCGCGCGTCGGTGGCGCTGACGTCGAAGCCGTCGCCGTCGTCCTTGACCACTCCCACAACCAGGCGGGGCAGGAAGGAGATGATCGCGTCAACCCGCTGGGGGTTGCCGTGCGCGAGCGCGTTGTCGATTGCCTGCTCGAGGATCCGATACATCGTGATCTCCGCGAGTTGCGGCATCCGGCGCTCGCTGCCAAGGATGTGGAGCAGCACGGTGCCTCGCTCGGTCCATGCCTCCAGCAGCTCGCGGATCGCTCCGGCAAGGCCCCGGCCTTCGCTCAGGGGCAGGAGCCCGGCGATGACCTCGCCGAGTTGCTCTGACGCGTCGGCCGCTGCGGTGCGGCACCGGGTGCTGGCGCCGATCGCCGTCGCCGGTTCGCGCGCCAGGCTTCTGCCGATCAGCTCCGCCTCCAGCGCCGCATCGGCGAGGCGTTGCATGGGGCCTTCGAGGATCAGCCGGGCGGTCTCGGCATGCTCCACGTCGGCGATCTCGTAGATCTGGCGGGCGGCCTGGCTGTACCGGCTTGCCCGCTGGTTCGGATCGGCGACCGATTGTCCGGGCACCTGGGCGAGCTGGCGGCTCATGGTGCGCAACAGGTTCTGCTCCGTCATCACGTCCCCAAGGCGGGTCCGGGTCCCATCGGCCCTCGTCTCGAGGCGCGTGAGCTCGGTGCTCATCTCGAGACCCTCGGTCAGCATGGCGGCGATGTCCGCCACGATCGCGGGCGAGGCAACCCCGGGGAGGACTTCCAGCGCCTTCTGACGCGAGTCCTCGGCCCGCCGGAGCTTGATCATGAGGTTGATCCGCTTGGCGCCGACGTCGATCAGCTGGCGCTCCAGGTCCGCGGCCAGCTCGTCGAGATCGGCTGCACGGGAGTCGAGGTGAAATCGAAGTCCGACCAGGGGAGCGCTTGCGACCCTGACGTCGATGTGGCCCGACGTCGTGGTTCGCTGGGCGGTTCTCACTCCTCGATTATCGCCGGACGATGAACCGTAGACGCACCAAATCGTAAAGAACCCCAACCGAGTCGCGCATCGCGCTCACCCGGGAGTCCTCCTTGTGCTCCCAGCGCACCGGCACCTCCGCGACCGTCCAGCCAAGCCGGCGGGCACGGAGCAGCACCTCAGCGTCGAAACCAAAGCGGAGCGTCCGCAGCGGCGTGAAGCAGGCGATTGCCGCGTCGGCGGTGAATGCTTTGAACCCGCATTGCGTGTCGTGCAGCCCGCGAAGCGCGGCAACACGCAGCAGACGGTTGTAGGTGCGCCCCATCACCTCGCGCCTCCCCGGCTGGTGGACGTCGATCTGGGATTCAGGGAGTGCTCGCGAGGCGATCGCCACGGCACAGTTCCCGTGCAACCGCGCGCGCAACTGCTCGACCTCCTCGATCGGCGTGCTCAGGTCGGCATCGCTGAAGACGCGATGCTCGCCGATGGCGCTCAGCATGCCGAGGCGCACCGCGGCGCCCTTGCCGGTGTTGCGCTCCAGTGCCTGGACCTGCAGTTGCGGCCAGTCCTCCGCGATGCCGCGTGCGATCGCCAGGGTGCTGTCGGTGCTGCCGTCGTCGACGACCAGGACCTCATACGGCTCGTCGCGGCCATCGAGGTAGGCGCGCATCCTCACCAGCGTCGCGGGCAGCCGCTGCTCTTCGTTGTATGCCGGGACGATGATGCTCAGCATCGGGGTCAGCGTCCGGCGCGGACAGCGGCGGCCTCGCGGCGCTCGAGCCACCAGTAGACGGGGAGCACCGACTGTCGCCTGAGCCGCCACGGCTGGACCGCGAGCCGCCACGCCCACTCGAGGCCGAGGCGGCGGACGGCCGCCGGGGCGCGGCGCACCCGGCCTGCGAGGAAGTCGAGCGCACCGCCAACGCCGATCCCGGTTGCGGCCCCGATCGGGCCGAGATAACGATCCAGGAACAGCTCCTGCCGGCCGGCGCCGAACGCGGCCAGGACCATCTCCGGATGCGACTGCTCGACGTCGAGTGCGGTTGCCTGCTCCGGTGGGCCGTCACTCACCGCCACGACCTGGAGACGCGGGTGAGCCTCGACCATGCGGTCACGCGCCGCGCCCGCGACACCGGGGGCTCCGCCGACCAGCGCGATGCGGTGAGCGTGGCGTTCGGCCTGCGGCAGGTACGCGCCGATCAGGTCCGCGCCGCCGACGCGCTCCACCTCGGCGTGCCCGCGACGCCGCAGCGCGCGCACCAGGCCGATACCGTCCGGCACCACCAGTGCCGCGGACTCGAGGACCGAGCTGAATGCCGGGCTGCGCCGCGCCATCATCACCATCTCGGGGTTGAGGGTGACGACGACCGACGGATGCGCCGTCGGATCTGCACGGCGCCGTTCCACGATCTCCACGAGCGTTTGCACGGCTGTCGCCATGTCGACGATGTCGACNNCCACTACCGCTTGGTGTACTGCGGCGCCTTCCGTGCTCGCTTCAGACCGTATTTCTTGCGCTCCTTCTCTCGCGAGTCGCGAGTGAGCAGGCCCGCTGCCTTGAGCACCGGCCGCAGCTCCGGGTCGGCGGCGATCAGCGCACGGGCGATCCCGTGGCACACCGCGCCCGCCTGCCCAGCGATGCCGCCACCGAAGACTTTGACGGACACCTCGAAGCGGCCGGTCGTGTCGGTGACCCGGAGCGGCTGCGTGACCACGGTCTCGAGATCACGGCGTCCGAAATACTCACTGGGTGGACGGTTGTTGACGACGATGACGCCGTCGCCGGGGACGATGCGCACGCGCGCGACCGCCGTCTTGCGGCGGCCGGTGGCCTGCTTGTAGGCCTCAACTGTTGCGGGCAACGATGATCTCCCCTAGCTCGCCGAAGGTGATCGGCTGCGGTCGCTGGGCCTCATGTTTGTGCTCCGAGCCCGCATAGACGCGAAGATGGGTCAGCTGCTCGGCACCGAGGGTGTTGTGCTGCAGCATCCCGCGGACGGCATGCATGATCGGGAAGGTCGCGTCGACGGCCATCGCCTCATCGAACGTGCGCACGCGCCGACCGCTCGGATATCCCGAATAGCGGTCGTACTTCTTGAGGGTGCGCTTGCGGCCGGTGACCACGATGTCTCGCGCGTTGATGACGATGACGTGCTCACCGGTGTTGATGTGCTGCGTGAATTCGGGACGGTGCTTGCCGCGGAGCACGCGGGCAATGTTCGCGGCGAGACGGCCGAGCGTCTGCCCCCGCGCGTCGACGAGAAACCAGCGCTGCTCGAGCTCTGCCGGCTTGGCCTGGTAGGTCAGCGTTCCATTCATGCCGCGAGCTCCTGGTCTGTGTGAGCCGGCTCGTAGCGCACCGACCATTGATGCAGTCCACGTGCGGGAGCGACCGCCACCGAGGGATCACGTCTGGTGGCGGTGTCGACCAGCGATCCGAGCCACTCCGGCGTCGCGCGGCCCTGACCGACCTTCACGAGAGCACCGGTGAAGGACCGCATCATGCCGCGCAGAAAGGCATCGGCGTGGACGGTGATCGCAACAGTCTCGAGCACCGGCTGGCCGTGCTGCGCTCCGTCTCTGCTCTCGATTGCGTTGCGTTCGATGCTGACCGATGCGACGTGGCGCACTGTGGAGCCACCGGCGCGTGGCGAGCTCCCGAACGCGGCGAAATCGTGCCTGCCGGCGAGGTGCGCGGCGGCCGTCCGCATCGCGTCGATGTCGAGCGGACCGCGGACCGTCCATGCGTTGCGGCGCATCACCGGAGACCTGCCGTCTCTGCAGACGACGAGGTAGCGATACGTCCGCTCGACGGCGTCGCGACGCGCATCGAATCCGTCCTGCCGGATCGCGACGTTGCGCACCGCAAGGTCCGCGGGCAGCGTCGCGTTGAGCGCGTTGCGCAGCTCTGCGGGTGCCCAGCCGCGCTCGAGCGTGCATCCGACCACCTGCCCGTGGGCATGCGCGCCGGCGTCGGTGCGCCCTGCCGCTGTCAGCGCGGGGGTCTCGGACGTCACGGTACGGAGCGCGTCGTTGAACGCGCCCATTGCGGTCCGCACGCTCGGCTGGATCTGCCAGCCGGCGAAATCGGTGCCGTCGTACTCGAGGGTGAGGCTGTAGGTGGGCACGAGTGGCTCGTTCCTACTCGACCAGCTCGATGATCGCCATCGGTGCGGCGTCACTGTGACGGGGCGGCAGTTTGACCACCCGCGTGTAGCCGCCCGGCCGCTCCTTGTAACGCTCGAGATACGTCGAGAAGAGCTTGTTCGAAACCTCGCGGTCGTTGACATACAACGCGACCTTGCGGCGCGCGTTGAGGTCGTCGGGCTTGGCGCTCGTGATGACCCGCTCGACCCAGCGACGCAACTCCTTGGCCTTCGCCTCGGTGGTCGTGATGCGCCCGTAGCGCAGCAGGGAGGTCACCTGGTTGCGCGTCATCGACTGGCGATGCGCCGCGCTGCGCCCGAACTTCCGACCGGCGATGCGATGTCGCATGACTGGTTCCGGTTACCTCGCCATCGGCTGGAACAGCGTGTCCAGCTCTTCGGGGGTCACCAGCTCGCGCTGCACGAGCTTCTCGCGAATCTCGTCCAGTGACTTCTGACCGAAGTTGCGCAGGGTCAGGAGCTCTTCCTGCTTCATGGCAACCAGCTGACCGACCTTGGTGATGTCGTTCGCCTTGAGGCAGTTGAGCGCGCGGACGCTGAGCTCGAGGTCCTCGATCGGCACGTCGGCGAGCCGGCTGGGGAGGTCGTTGCCGCGGGCCTGACGCTGCTGCGGCGCGGCGAGGTTGTCGCCGAACCGGACGAAGAGGCCGAGGTGGTCGGTGAACAGCCCCGCTGCGCGGCTGACGGCCTCGACCGGTGCGAGGGTCCCGTCGGTCCAGACCTCGACGACCAGCTTGTCCCACTCCGTCTCCTGACCGACACGGGTCTTCTCGACGAAGAAGTTGGCCTTGCGCACCGGGGTGAAGATGGCATCGATCGGGATGACGCCGATGGCCTGGCCTTCCTTCTTGTTGCGCTCGGCGGTGACGTATCCCTTGCCGCGCTCGACCATGAGGTCCATGCGCAGCTGCGCCTTGGGCGAGTCGAGAGTGGCGATGTGCTGGCCGGGGTTGCGGATCTCGATGTCGCTCGGGCACTCGATGTCGCCGGCGGTCACATCGCGAGGACCGTGCTGGTCGAGGCTGATACGCACCGGGTCGGCGCTGTGCGAGAGGACGTTGATCTCTTTGATGTTGAGCAGGATCTCGGTGACGTCTTCCTTGACGTTCTCGATCGAGCTGAACTCGTGCGCGATGCCCTCGATCGACACCGAGGTGATCGCGGCGCCAGGGAGCGAGGACAGGAGCACGCGGCGCAGCGAGTTGCCGAGCGTGACCCCGAATCCGGGCTCGAGCGGCTCGATCTCGAACTTGCCGTAGTCGGCGCTGCTCTCGATCTCTTTGACCGCGGGGGTGGTCATCATGTCAATTGCCATTCAGGACTCCTCAACAGGGGACAGGGATGTTGCGCCGATCCCGGCGCGGAGCATGGTCATCTCGAGTAGTACTCCACGATGAGCTGCTCTTCGATTTGTTGTTCCATCTCATGGCGCTCCGGCAAACGTGCGACCGTGCCCTTGAGCGCACCGGCGTCGAGGGTCAGCCACTCGGGGACCGACCTGCCGGACACCAGCGACTGCGCGTTCTCGAGCACAAGCATCTTGCGGCTGCGCTCGCGCACCTCGACCACGTCCCCCGGGCGGAGCTGGGCGGACGCGATGTTCAGTGCCCGGCCATTGACCTTGAAATGGCGATGGCTGACCAGCTGGCGTGCCTCGCGACGCGAGCTGGCGAGCCCGAGCCGGTAGACGACGTTGTCGAGGCGGCGCTCGAGCTGCTGGAGCAGCACGGTGCCGGTGACGCCCTCGGCACCCTCGGCGCGCTCGAAGTAGTGCCGGAACTGGGTCTCGAGGACACCGTAGATTCGGCGCGCCTTCTGCTTGGCGCGAAGCTGGATGCCGTAGTCACTTGCCTTGCGACGGCGCGCGAGCCCGTGCTGTCCCGGGAGCAGACCACTGCGCTTGTCGAACGTGCAGTTGGTCACGCATTTGGCGCCCTTGAGATAGAGCTTGGCGCCCTCGCGGCGGCAGAGACGGCAGACGGGACCGGCTTGATTGGCCATCGAATCCCCCTAGACCCGGCGCCGCTTTGGCGGGCGGCAGCCGTTGTGAGGAATCGGGGTCACATCGGAGATGGCACTGACGTCGAGCCCGCTCGCCTGGAGGCTGCGAATCGCGGCCTCGCGGCCGGCCCCTGGGCCCTTGACGAAGATCTCGATCGACTTCAGACCGTGCTCCATCGCCCGGCGGGCGGCCGCCTCGGCCGTGACCTGCGCGGCGAACGGGGTGCTCTTGCGCGAGCCCTTGAACCCCTGCGCACCCGCAGATCCCCAGGCAATCACGTTGCCGTCGGGGTCGGTCAGGCTGACGATGGTGTTGTTGAA
>PNBE01000181.1 GCA_003135895.1 Candidatus Dormiibacterota bacterium | reverse complement strand
AATCCTCACCTTGGGCTCCAGCCCCCGACGACGCCGCTCCTGAACTCGATTCTCAGGGATTCCACGGCTCGATGGACAACGCCATTCTTGGCCATTCTGGGGCGGGCATTCGGAATCCAGGCCGATGGAGCACTTTTCACCATAGGTGCCTCCATGACCACCACCGCAGAGCCATCGCACCCACCCAACTAGAGCGGAGTCGTCGGCTCAGGCCGCCTGCTGGAATTCAGCGAGCCCGTGGCGCAGGGGCTATAAGTAGCTGAGCTACGGGTTCAGCACGCAGACTCAGTGGTTCTTCGCGTAGACCGGGTGCGGTAGCAGTTTGTCGAGAGCGGTGTAATCGGCCACCGCACCGGTGGGGAAAAGGTCATCGAACGTTGCCTTGGCGACGCCAAGGTTGAGGCGGAACACGCCATCGCGGTTGAGGTCCGACGCCTCGTTCCACCCGGGAAAGTCCTTGATCACGATCGTCGCGAAGGGGAACTTCTCGGTGCCCTCGAGAATTCGCTCGGGGTCGTAGTAGATGAAGCGGTCACCCCACGCGACCTCTGGTGCGCCGCTCCCCTCAGTGGCGGTTTCGGCGTCGACACCGGGCAGGCTTGTGGTGATCATGTCCACCATCTCGCCGATGGTGCAGGCAGCGGTCATGCAAGGGGTCTTGCAGGGTAGTCACCCGGGCATAAGCGATCGGAGGTCGCCGACCGGCCCGAGGTGTGACAGCTTGTCCGGGTTGACGATCGAGCGAATGGCAGTGACCTCGCTGCCGTCGATATCAATCGACAGCACGCCGAGCAGCCGCTGCTGTCCGTCGAGAATCAGCGCTCCCGCGCCGCCGTTCACCTCGGCGGGCCGCAACGACACGCCGGGAAGGCGGGCTCCCAGGCGGACCCAGTTGATCAGGATGCGGGCGACACGGTTGCGCCCGCTCAGCGATCGCGCGAGCGCCGGTGCCTTGCCGCCACCATCGCCGGTCAGCGCCACATCGTGGGCGAGCAGGGCCTCGAGCCCGGCGAGATCACCCTGCTCGGTGGCGGCGAAGAACCGTCGTGCCAGCGCGTCGCGCTGCTCGCGGGTCGTGGTGTAACGGGGCCGCCGTTGCTCGACGTGGCGTCTCGCGCGGGTGGCGAGCTGGCGCACGTTGTCCTGGCTCTTCCCGACGATCGCCGCGATCTCCGGGTACCCGTAGTCGAACACATCGCGAAGCAGCAGCACGGCCCGCTGCTCCGGTGAGAGGGTCTCCAGCAGCACGAGCATTGCCAGCGACAGCGATTCGGCCTGCTCAGCATGCCAGGCCGGATCGTCGCGGCTGTCGGTGATGATCGGCTCTGGCAGCCATTCGCCGACGTAGTGCTCGCGACGGGCTCGCGCGGAGTGCAACTCGTTGATCGCCAGCCGAGTGGTGATCGTGGCGATGTACGCGCGGGGCGACACGATGTGCCCGCTGTCATCGAGCGCCTGATGCACCCGCATCAGCGCTTCCTGGACCACGTCCTCTGCCTCCGACACGCTGCCAAGCATCCGGTATGCGATCGCGAACGCGACCGGCCGCAGCTCAGCAAGCAGTTGCTCGCGCTCGGTCATGCCGCTGCGAAACCCTCCCGCCAGCTCGGATGCGCGGGGCGCCAGGCCAGCTCGCGTTTTGCCTTGGCATTGGACGCACCGCGCAGCTCGGTCATCATCACCACGCCGACCTCGCCGGCGAACAGCCGGCCGACGATCCGCGGCACGTGCATGGGCCGCTTGGCGCCCAGCTGCTGAGCCAGTGCCGGCAGCCATTCGGCCACCGGAGCGGGGTCGTCGTCGACAACGTTGTAGACACCGCGACTGCCATGTTCGACGGCCGCCACCGTCGCGTCTGCCGCGTCGGCGACGTGCATGAACGACCACACGCCGCCACCGTCACCGACGATCGGAAACTTGTGCCTGCGGATCATCTCGACCTGCTCTGCGCCCGGCGCTAGCGACGTGCCGGGCCCGTAGAAGGCGCCGTAGCGCAGCACGATCCCCTCCGTCCACCGTGCACCGAGAACCGCCTGCTCCAGGTGGCGGATCGCAGCCGCAACCCCGCGCATATCCCGCACCGGCGCTGGATCGAGTGGGTCCTCCTCGGTCTTGACGGCTGCGCCAGTGCGCGCATAGGCACCAAAGTAGCTCTGAGCCACAAACCGCTGCACCCCCATAGCCTGCCCGGCCGAGAGCAGGTAGTCCGTCCCCTCAGTCCGCAGGCGGTTGGTGAGCGCGAAGTCTCGATCGAAGTGGCGCAGGTCCAACCGCGGTGGAATTGAGGTCAGCTGGTGGACGATCACGTCCGGCTGTGCGCGGCCCACCGCTTCCGCGACCTGGTCGGGGTCAAGCGCGTCCGCGACCACCGGCTCAGCGCCCAGCTCGCGGAGCATCGCCTGCTTCGAGCCGCTGCGCGTCATGCCATACACCTCATGCCCCGCGGCAACCAGGCGCGGCACCAGTTGCTGACCAATCGCTCCCGTCGCTCCTGCCACAAACACCCTCATGGTCTACTCCTTGTTCGAGTATTACCCGACACCCAATGCGACAAGGCAGCAGCCCCGGTTGTGACAGCGCTCCGCACACGGCGTCTCCTACTCCACTCGGAGCAAGACCCACTCTCGTCCTCGGGCCGGGGCAGCAACAACTTGTCCTGCCCACCACGCTGCACTGGTTCCGGGCGGGGCCAGAGGGTGCAATCGTCTCGGAGTTCTTCACGCAGAGCCGAGAGGATCTAGACGTCTTCACGGACCCTGACATCGCTCGGACCACCATCGTCGCGCCCAGCTGAGTACTCAGCCGCGGGAGGGCCCGGCGGGCGTGCCCGTCGATCGAGCCACGGAGCTGCGGAGTCGGCCATCCTGAGCGGCCGGTGACCGCCACGTGAATGGATCAGTCGATGCACACGAGCGGGGTCGTCGGGTCAGCCGACCCTCCGGAGTTCAGCACGCCCGTCGCGCGGGGGTTGGCGATAGGTGGGGTACCTTCTCATTAGCCAGTCGCACTCTCCCCGAGCACGCTAAACCGACAACCTGTGAACCGAAAACGGCCGACAGGTCGGCTAGCGCGGATGAGGTCGCTGGTGTCGCCCGACGACCGACTATCCGGGCTCTGATCGTTACCCGACTCTAGTCATGGTCGGACGACTGAGGAGGAGTTCAGCCGTGACCCCTCGCGTGGCTAGGCGCCAGCCTCCTTCTGCGGAACCATCCAGATCTCGCCGACCAGCCTTGCTTGGGCGGTCGCATGACAGGCTCCGCCCCTACGTAACCGGGTTGTGACACTGCGGTAGGCCAAATGCTCGTGGCGACCGTGTTGCACTGGCTGCGCTGCCGCTCATGAACGCCACGCCTGCCCATTGATTCCCGTCCGGCCGACCTCGGCCCTCTTGTGCCTTTGCGCCCTGGCCGCGCTATCCGGCATGTCGGCACGGGCCGATGCCACACCGACTCCCGGCGGCAGTCCGAGCCCGAGCCCGACCTCCCCGCCAAGTCCTGAGGTCGTGCAGTTGCAGTCGAAGGCGCAAGCACTGGAGCAGCAGATCATGGCGCTGCAGATGCAGGCCGCGCCGCTCGAGGCGCAGACCGTGCAGGCTGGGCAGCAGGCCGCCGCCGCGCAAACACAGCTGGACACCGAGCAGGTGGAGCTGGCCGCTGCCAACTCGCAGCTCGCGAAAACAACCGGGCTCACGCAGGCGGCGCAGGCAACGCTGCAATCGGACCGCAGCCGCCTGGCCGCGCTGATCGTCGCGAGGTACATAGTCACTACCAACGGCACCGCACTCACCACGCTGCTTCAGAGCAAGACACTCTTGGACGCAATCGACACGATGGTGAGTTACGCGCAGGTGACCGACAATATGAACACCCTAGTGCTCGATGTGCGCGCCAACGTGGACCAACTTACGGAACTGCAGTCGCAGCAGCAGCATGAGGAGCAGCAGATCGCCGCTCAGGCCGCCGCGGTGCAGNNCTCGCGACGGCCCAGGGGGTGCAGGCAGCGACATTGGGAGCGGCGGGAAGCGGAGCCGGCTCGATCGATGGAGCGCTGCCACCTTTCGCCTACGGCCCGCGCGTCGATGACTTCCCGTGGGGCCAGTGCACGTGGTACGTCGCATCGCTGCGCGACGTCACCTGGGGCGGTGACGCTTGGGAGTGGCTCATCGCGGCGGCGGCCCGGGGAAAGCAGGAGGGCATCATCCCGAGGGTGGGCGCGATCGTCGTCTTCGGCCCCGGCAACGGCTACAGCCCGCTCGGGCACGTCGCCTACGTGGAGTCGGTGGTGAACCCGACCAGCTTCATCGTCGACGAGGCCAACGTCGACGGCCTGGGGATCGTCGACCAGCGATTGATCTCATCGCTCACCGACGTCGAGGGCTTCATCTACTGACGTTCAGCGGCGCTCGTCATGCCTCTGTCGCGAC